>JBBSKV010000200.1:0-2578 GCA_038255955.1 Propionibacteriales bacterium | reverse complement strand
GGGCTGGCTGGAGTGCCGCACGCATGCCGTGCACGATGGAGGCGATCACGCGATCATCGTCGGCGAGGTCGTGGCCGCCGGTGTGATGGAGGACGCGGATGATCCACTGATGTACTACCGGTCGCACTACGGCACGATGGTACGTCTGGACGAATCGGAGAAGACCGTTTACAGCGACACCCCGGGAGACTGACGCCATGAACGATCGACCCAGCAGCAGTTCGTCGGACGGCGAGGAGGACGAGCTGTTCGCCGCCGCTGCGGCCGCGATCTCGCGTCCGCCGCGCCAGGACAGCGAGACTCCGCAGCCCGAGCCCGAGCCCGTCCCGGAACGCGACACGACCTACGACCACTTGTTCGCGCCGCAGGATGTCGACCCGCCCGCCTCCGGCGACGACGGTGCCGGCACGGGCTCGGACGACGCGGACGACTCGGGATTCTGGGACGACGAGCCGCGCAAGACCCATGGGTTGCGCAACGGCGTTCTCGGCGTGCTGCTGCTGCTCGGCGCGGCCTACCTCGCGGGGTACTTCCTCACCGGTGCCCGGATGCCAGCCAGCACCACGATCGCCGGTGTCGACGTCTCGGGAGCGAGTCCCGACACGGCCCGCGACACGCTCGCCCGCGAGCTGGAGCCGCAGACCAAGAAGCCGATCACGCTCGCCTACGAGGACACCGACTTCCAGCTCAAGCCGGTCGACGCCGGCTTGTCGCTGGATGTGCCCGCATCCGTGGCGGCCGCCGGCGGACGGTCCAGCTGGGATCCCCGCGACATGGTCGCCCTGCTGTTCGGCGACCACCCGAACGATGCTGTGGTCACCACCGATTCGTCGAAGTTCAACGGCGTCCTCGGCACGATCGGGGAGTCGGTCAACACCGAGGTCGTCGAGGCCCAGATCACCTTCCCGGAGGCCAAGCCCAAGGCGCGCAAGCCCAAGGCCGGCGAGCTCATCGACCGAGCCGTCATGACCGAGCTCATCAAGGACGCCTACGTCGGCGTCGGCGTAGCGGACGGCGAGCCGGTCGAGGTCGTGCTCAAGACGGTGCAGCCCGCAGTCGACGAGGCCGGACTGGACGACGCCATGAAGGGCGTCGCCGCCAAGGCGGTCAGCGGACCGGTCGTCATCGAGGTCGGCGAGAAGCAGATCAAGCTGCCCGTCACCGCCTACACGCCGGCGCTGGTCATCCGGGTCGAGGACGGCAGGCTCACCCCGTACATCGATCCCAAGAAGCTGGCCAAGCCGCTCACCGACTCGACCACCGGGATCGGCAAGAAGGCCGTTGACGCCACCGTGGTGATCGAGGACGGAAAGAAGGCCGTCGTGAAGCCCGGCAAGGCGGGCGTCGGCCTGCAGCCCGAGGAGATGTCGGTCAAGCTGCTGCCGGCCATCGCGGCCACGGGTGACGACCGGGCGGTGAGCATCGAGGCCAAGGTGGTGGAGCCGAACTTCAGCACCGCCGACGCCAAGGCGCTGAAGATCACCGAGAAGGTCAGCGAGTTCGAGACCAAGTACCTGAATGCCGCCTATCGCAACATCAACCAGGGGCGGGCCGCCGAGATCCTGAACGGCACGATCATCAAGCCCGGCGAGACGTTCAGCTTCAACGACACCGTCGGCGAGCGCACCGAGGCCAACGGCTTCACGACCGGCACCGTCATCAACGGCGGTGTGTTTCGCGAGGAGCTTGGCGGCGGCGTGTCCCAGGTGGTCACCACCACCTACAACGCTGCGTTCTTCGCCGGCCTGGACGACGTCGAGCACCATCCGCACGCGTTCTACATCAATCGGTACCCGGTGGGACGTGAGGCGACCGTCTACTTCGGCAATCTCGACCTGCGGTTCAAGAACTCCACCGACTTCGGGGTGCTGATCCGGTCCTACATCGTGCCGAGCAACGACAGCCGCGAAGGTGTCATGCACGTGGAGATGTGGAGCACGAAGGTCTGGGACGTCAAGGCGGGCTCGTCGGAGCGTCGGAACTTCCGCAAGCCCGGCACGCAGTACGACGACTCCGACGAGTGCGTCGCGCAGTCGCCCATCCAGGGCTTCGACATCGACATCTACCGGACCTTCTTCAAGGGCGGCAAGAAGGTCAAGTCCGAGACCGACACCGCGGTCTACCAGGCCGCCGACAAGGTGATCTGCGGCAAGAAGCCGAAGAAAGACGACTGAACCGAGGCCGCTTGCGGCCGAGCGTTCAGTCGCGCCAGCGCAGCGTGACCGCGCCGCGGCGAAGCCGCCCGACTGGGAGGCGTGGTGAGGACGAGCGCTCGCGCGAGCCCTCGACGTCGGGAACGCCTCGGTCGCTCGTTCCTCGCTCCCTCACGGTCGGCCGCAGGCGGCCTCCCACCTCAACCAGCGGGGGGCGGGGCAGGCGGCCTCGCACCTCAACCAGCAGAGGGGACGGCGGCCTCGTCGCGCAGGCGAGTGGAGGCGCGGTGCTCGGCCCAGAAGCTGACCACGGGGATGGTCGCGAACAGGGCCGTCGTGATCACGAACAGCGGGCGCCAACGGTGCCGGCGAGCGAGCACGGCGATCAGCACGAGCAGAGCCATGAACAGGTAGCCGTGCACCAT
>JBBSKV010000199.1:0-2625 GCA_038255955.1 Propionibacteriales bacterium | reverse complement strand
GTGTCCGGCACCGGCGCAGCCTTCCGGCGCACCGATCCCGCCCTGTCCGGCGTGCCGTGGATCGCGGTGGCCGACGCCGAGCGACGACCCGGAGCCGCCGAGGCCACGATTCGTGCGGCGGCCCCGCTGGATGAGGACCTGGCCCTCGAGGCCGCGGCCACCCGGTGGCGCGAGGACGACGAGGTGTCGTGGACCGAGGGCCGCATCGTGGCGCGCCGAGTGACCCGCCTCGGCGCCATCGAGCTCTCGTCGGCACCGATCACCCAGCCTGCCCCTGAAGCGGTCGCCGCCGCGGTGCGTGACGCCCTCGCGGCCGACGGGCTCGACGTGCTGCCCTGGACCGAGGCCTCGACCGCGCTACGTCGACGACTGGCCTTTTTGCATCACGCGCTGGCCGAGCCGTGGCCCGACGTGAGCGACCCCGCGCTGCTGGACGCGATCGGGACCAGCTGGCTCGGCCCCGAGCTGGCTCGAGTGCGAGGGACTCGCGACCTGCGCCGCATCGACCTGCTCGGCGCGTTGCGCCGACTCCTCCCGTGGCCTGCGGCCGGCCGCCTGGACGAGCTCGCCCCCGAGCGACTGACCGTGCCGAGCGGGGCTGCCGTCCGGGTCGAGTACGGCGCCACCGGCTCGGAGCAGCCGGTGCTGTCGGTGCGTATCCAGGAGGCCTTCGGCTGGACGGCCACGCCTCGGATCGCCGACGGTCGGGTGCCGGTGCTGCTGCACCTGCTGACTCCCGCGAGGCGGCCGGCAGCGGTCACGGCCGACCTCGAGTCGTTCTGGTCCGGCCCGTACCTGCAGGTGCGCGCCGAGCTGCGCGGCCGCTACCCCAAGCACGCCTGGCCCGAGGACCCGCGCGCCCGCAGCCAGTCCTAGGCGGAGGAGCCGCCCTGCATCTCGATCAGCTCGAGGGCGTCGCGGGTCAAGGCGTCGATGCTCGACAACAGATCAGCGATCGAGGACGACTCCAGCAGACTCACCTGGTCCAGGGTGCCGAGCGGGGCGATGCCGGCCAGCTGCCAGGATCGGTCGACCGGATCCTGCGACAGCTCGACCGTGGCACCCCACATCACCTCGACGAACTCGCTGGCCCGGACCAGCGCGTGCCGAACCGTCCGCTCGACGGCCTCGAGCAGCGCGCGGTCGTCCTCGTCCCACACCAGCGGCTCGACCAGCGTGAGCTCGGCCTGCGGCCACGGATCGTCGGGCAACCACGAGACGACCCTGAAGCGATGGCTCCCGCGCGCGACGAGCGCTGCGAGTCCGTCGCCTGACTCGACCTGCTCGACCCGCGCCATCGTCCCGACGCCGAAGCGGGCGTCACCGCCGCCGACCTCGTGCCCGCGTTCGATCAGCACGACCCCGAAGTCCAACGTCTCGCGGTCCAGCACCTCGTCGATCATCGCGAGGTACCGCGGTTCGAAGACGCGCAGGGGTAAGGGCATCGCCGGCATCAAGACAGACCCCAGCGGGAACATGGGAGTCACCCGACCACTCTAGAGGTTCGAGGAGGTCGCGTCCTGGTCCACTACGTTGGATCCATGGCTGAACAGACCACGTACGTGATGGCGATCGATCAGGGCACCACCTCCACCCGGGCCATGATCTTCGACCACGACGGCTCGGTGGTGGCGGTCGATCAGGTGGAGCACGAACAGATCTTTCCCCAGGCCGGGTGGGTCGAGCACGACGCGATCGAGATCTGGAAGAACACCCGGACCGTGATCGGCGGCGCCCTCGCGAAGGCGAACTTCAACAGCAGGAACATCGCTGCGGTCGGCATCACCAACCAGCGCGAGACGGCGGTCGTGTGGGAGAAGGACACCGGGCAGCCGGTGCACCACGCCATCGTCTGGCAGGACACGCGCACCCAGAAGATCACCGAGCGGTTGGCCGGCGAGGGCGGCACGGACCGCTACAAGCAGACCGTGGGTCTGCCGCTGGCCACCTACTTCTCCGGTCCGAAGGTGGCCTGGATCCTGGAGAACGTCGACGGCGCCCGCGAGCGCGCCGAGGCCGGCGAGCTGTTGTTCGGCACCATGGACACCTGGCTGCTGTGGAACCTGACCGGCGGCGCCGAGAACGACGGCGTGCACGTCACCGACGTCACCAACGCCAGCCGCACGATGCTGATGGACCTCACGACGCTGCAGTGGGACGAGCAGATCGCCGCCGACATGGGAATCCCGATGTCGATGCTGCCGCAGATCCGCTCCAGCGCCGAGGTGTACGGCGAGTGCAAGCCCGGCATCCTCAACGGCACACCCATCGCCGGCATCCTCGGCGACCAGCAGGCTGCCACGTTCGGCCAGGCCTGCCTGGAGAAGGGCGAGGCCAAGAACACCTACGGCACCGGCAACTTCATGCTGCTGAACACCGGCACCGAACCGGTGCAGTCCGATCACGGCCTGCTCACCACGGTCTGCTTCAAGATCGGCGAGGAGCCTGTCGTCTACGCGCTCGAGGGATCGATCGCCGTCACCGGCTCGCTGGTGCAGTGGCTGCGTGACAACCTGGGCATGATCAGCAGCGCCCCGGAAGTGGAGACGCTGGCGGCCTCGGTGGAGGACAACGGCGGCGTGTACATCGTTCCCGCGTTCTCCGGACTGTTCGCACCGTACTGGC
>JBBSKV010000198.1:0-2733 GCA_038255955.1 Propionibacteriales bacterium | reverse complement strand
TGCGCTTCATGGGTCACGCCGGGTCCGACGCCGAGCTGGCCTATCGCACGCCCGCCGCGATCGCTGCCGATCACGATCTTGACCCTCTGCTCGCGACCGCTGCCACTCTTGTCGCGCAGGGTCAGCTGGGTCCGGCCGAGGTGCTGGAACGATACGAGGCGACCCGCGAGCTGGTCATGACCCAGGCCGCGCGGGTGCGTGGCACCGAGCGGCTGGCCGACGCCGACGCCGTGATGGCCCCCTTGACGATGCGAAGCTCCCGGGCGGTGCGGCTCGCGGCCGCCGACGAATCACCCACCGGACCAGGCCTCACGATGGCCGGGGCGATCAACGCCACCCTCGCCGACCTGATGGCGGTCCGGCCGCACAGCGTGTTGTTCGGCGAGGACGTCGCCGTCAAGGGCGGGGTCTACGGCGTGACGCGTGGGCTGCGCAAACGCTTCGGTCCGGCACGGGTGTTCGACTCGATCCTCGACGAGCAGACGGTCCTCGGCACGGCGCTGGGTGCCTCGTTGGCCGGTCTGCTGCCGATCCCCGAGATCCAGTACCTCGCCTACCTGCACAACGCCGAGGACCAGCTGCGGGGCGAGGCGGCGTCGCTCAGGTTCTTCTCGGCCGGCCAGTTGAACAACGGCATGGTGGTGCGCATCGCCGGTCTGGCGTACCAGAAGGGCTTCGGCGGCCACTTCCACAACGACAACTCCGTCGCCGTGCTGCGCGACATCCCCGGCCTGGTGCTGGCCGTGCCGGGCCACCCGTCCGATGCGCCGGAGCTGCTGCGCACCTGCGTCGCGCTGGCCGAGGAGGAGGGTCGGGTGTGCGTGTTCCTGGAACCGATCGCGCTCTACCACGAGCGAGATCTGGAGGCCGGTGACGGCGCCTGGCTCACCTCGGACGCGCCGGCGGTCGACCGGAACCGCGAGGTTTTCGGCGCCACCACCACCCACGGCGACGGCACCGACCTGTTGATGATCACCTTCGGCAACGGCGTCCGGATGAGCCGGCTCGCGGCCCTCGAGCTGGAACAGGCCGGCGTCCGATGCACCGTGCTGGACCTGCGGTGGCTCGCCCCCCTGCCCGAGGAGGACCTGGTCGCGCACGCGGCGCGTTTTACGCACGTGCTGGTGGTCGACGAGGCCCGGCGCAGCGGCGGGGTGGCCGAATCGGTCATCGCGACCCTGACCGACCACGTACACCCCGGGTCCATCAGCCGGGTCACGAGCCGCGATTCGTACATCCCCCTGGGTCCCGCCGCGAACCACGTGCTGCTGCAGGTTGGTGACATCGTGCGTGCGGGGGCACGCCTGCTCTGTCGTGACCACCCGCCGCACTAGGGTGAGCGTGACGTCGGTCACCCCCGGTGTCACATTTCGTCGTGCGGCGTGCAATCCACGCCGGGTACCAGGAGGTTCGTGTGTCGCGCATCATCAATCAGGTCGCCGTGGTCGGACTCGGCAAGGTCGGCGAGCTGGTCGCCGTGCTGCTGCAGGAATCGGGCTTCAAGGTCGTCGGCCACGACGCCACCCCGCGTGAGGGTCTGGGCTTCGAGACCAAGGCTCTGGACGTCAAGGATGTCGCCGCGCTGCAGGAGTCGATGCGCGGGTTCGATGCCGTCGTCTCGTGCCTGCCGTTTCATCTGAACATCGACGTGGCCGAGGCCGCGCACGCCGCGGGCACCCACTACTTCGACCTGACCGAGGACGTTCCCACGACCAACCGGGTCCTGGAGCTGGCCGAATCCGTGCCAGGCGACGCGCCCGGCACGGTGTTCGCGCCCCAGTGCGGCCTGGCGCCCGGCCTGATCGGCATCATCGGCGCCTCGATGGCAGCCGGCTTCGATCAGATCCGTTCCATCGAGCTGAAGGTGGGGGCGTTGCCGCAGAACCCCACCGGTCTGCTCGGCTACTCGGTCAACTGGTCGGCCGAGGGTGTGGTCAACGAGTACCTCAACGACTGCGAGGTGCTGCGTTCGGGCCACCGCCAGATGGTGCCGGCGATGACCGAGGACGAACGCGTGCTGATTGGTGGCATGGAGCTGGAGGCGGCGCTGACGTCGGGCGGGCTGGGCACGATGTGCCAGACCTACGAGGGTCGGGTCACCCGCCTGGACTACAAGACGCTGCGCTACCCCGGCCACTTCCGGCAGATGCGCTTCTTGTTCGACGAGCTGAACCTGCGCGAGGAGCGCGAGCTGGTCAACCGCCTGATCGTGGACGCCAAGCCCCCGGTCAACGACGACATCGTGTATCTGCACGCTGCGGTCGAGGGCGTCAAGGACGGGCATCCGTTCCGCGAGAACTACGTGCGCGGCTACCAGCCGATCCAGATCGCCGGACGCACCTGGCGGGCGATCTCGTGGACCACTGCGGCCTCGATCGTGGCCGTGGTCGAGCTGGTGGCCGACGGCCGACTGCCGCAACGCGGCTTCATCAAGCAAGAAGACATCGCCTTGGCCGATCTGTTCGCCACGACCGCCGGCGCCCGCTTCGAGACCCTGGGGAAGGTATGACCATGACGCAGAGCACCACCACAGCCATCAGCTCCCGCGCCCGCGAGATCCTGGCGGCCGTCGGCGCCGGCGATCCGTTCGTCGACGGGGGCGACCTGTCGTGCCTGTCGCCGATCGACGGCGCGGTCATCGGCACGCTGCGCTCCCACACCCCCGAGCAGGTCACCGAGCAGATCGGGCGCGCTCATGCAGCGTTCGAGCAGTGGCGTTCGGTCCCCGCTCCG
>JBBSKV010000197.1:0-2816 GCA_038255955.1 Propionibacteriales bacterium | reverse complement strand
CGGCCCTGAACCGCCGCTTCCAGCCCATCCTGGTCGAGGAGCCGTCCGTGGCCGACACGGTGGAGATCCTCAAGGGCCTGCGCGATCGGTACGAGGCGCACCACCGCGTCTCGATCACCGACGACGCACTGTCGGCAGCAGCCGTCATGGGCGATCGGTACGTCTCCGACCGGTTCCTGCCGGACAAGGCCATCGACCTCATCGACGAGGCCGGAGCCCGGCTGCGCATCCGTCGCATGGCCGCACCGCCAGAGCTCAAGGAGTTCGACGAGCAGATCTCCGACGTGCGCATGCGCAAGGAGGGTGCCATCGACGCGCAGGACTTCGAGGCTGCCGCCTCGCTGCGTGATGAGGAGAAGAAGCTCATCAACGCCAAGGGCGAGCGCGAGCGGGCCTGGAAGTCCGGCGACCTCGACACCGTCGCGGTCGTCGACGAGCACCTCATCGCCGAGGTCCTCGCCAAGGCCACCGGCATCCCCGTCGGCCAGCTGAGCGAGGAGGAGTCCAGCCGCCTGCTCAACATGGAGACCGAGCTGCACGAGCGGGTCATCGGTCAGGACGAGGCCATCAAGGCCCTGTCGCGAGCCATTCGGCGCACCCGTGCGGGTCTGAAGGACCCCAAGCGTCCCGGCGGATCGTTCATCTTCGCCGGCCCGTCCGGCGTCGGCAAGACGTGGCTGTCCAAGGCGCTGGCCAACTTCTTGTTCGGCGACGAGGAAGCACTGATCCAGCTCGACATGAGCGAGTACAGCGAGAAGCACACCGTCTCGCGACTGTTCGGTTCGCCTCCCGGCTACGTCGGGTACGAAGAGGGTGGCCAGCTCACCGAGAAGGTGCGCCGCAAGCCGTTCAGCGTGGTCCTGTTCGACGAGATCGAGAAGGCCCACCCGGACATCTTCAACTCGTTGCTGCAGATCCTCGAGGAGGGTCACCTCACCGATGGTCAGGGACGCGTCGTCAACTTCAAGAACGCCGTCATCATCATGACCACCAACCTCGGTGCGCGTGAGATCTCCAAGGGCGTCAACCTGGGCTTCAGCCAGGCCGGCGACGTCGCGGGGTCGTACAACAAGATGAAGGAGCGCGTGTCGATCGAGCTCAAGCAGCACTTCCGGCCTGAGTTCCTCAACCGTGTCGACGAGATCATCGTGTTCCCGCCGCTCACCCAGGACGAGATCCTGCAGATGGTCGACATGATGATCGGCGCACTGGAGAAGCGTCTGGCCGAGAAGGACATGAACATCGAGCTCACGCTGGAGGCCAAGGACCTGTTGTCCAAGCGCGGCTTCGATCCGGTGCTCGGCGCTCGTCCGCTGCGCCGCACGGTGCAGCGCGAGATCGAGGACGTCATGGCCGAGAAGCTGCTCTACGGCGAGCTGCGGGCCGGCCAGCTGGTCCTGGTCGGTGTCGAGGGCGAGGGCGTCGAGGCGACCTTCACCTTCGAGGGTCGCGACAAGGCCACGCTGGAGCTCGAGGAGGTCGCCACGGCGGCCGTCGAGGCCGGCGCAGGCAGCTCCAGCTCGGAGTAGTAACAGGAGTTCTCGCTCCCAGCACGTCCCCCGAGGGCGGTGGATTCTCAACCGAATCCGCCGCCCTCGTGGTCTGCGGTGTCCACGCAACCTTCTGAGCGCCCACACGGTTACAGATCCACCGCCCGACGGGTCCGTCAGGTGGGGAGCTGGAACCTGTCATGGGCGAGGGGTTCGACGAGCCCATCGTCCACGAGTGTGTCCAGGCAGCGTTCGCGCTGGGTGGCGTCCTCCCAGACGAGGTCGAGGGCAGCCTTGGGCACGGGCCCGGGGCTGTCGCGCAGCACCGCGAGCAGCCGGCCACGGCACTGCCGGTCGGTCCCTGCCCACGCCTGCCCCCGTCGCGCGGGCCCGTCGTGCTCGGGAAATCCTGCAGCTCGCCAGCGACACAGGTCCTGGACCGGGCAGACCTCGCAGTGCGGCGAGCGGGCGGTGCAGACGACGGCTCCGAGCTCCATGCTCGCTGCGGCCCAGCGGTGGGCGTCCTCGGCGGGCAGCAGATCCAGGGCCACGGCCCGTTCGGCCGCCGTGACCGCGTTGGCAGGGAACTGAGCACCGGTGACGGCGCGGGCGAGGACTCGTCGCACGTTGGTGTCGAGCACCACCTGGCGGTCGGCGAAGGCGAACGAGGCGATGGCGCTGGCGGTGTAGTCGCCCACGCCCGGCAGCGCGAGCAGATCGGCCCGGTCCGGCGGTACCTCACCGCCGTGGCGCTCGACGATCGCGGTGGCGGCGGCGTGCAGCCGAAGCGCGCGCCGCGGGTAGCCCAGGCGGCCCCACGCGCGAACGGCCTCGCCGGTGGAGTCCGACGCCAGCGCGGCTGGCGTCGGCCAGCGCTGCATCCAGCTGTCGAAGACCGGCAGCACCCGCACCACCGGCGTCTGCTGCAGCATGAACTCCGAGACCATCACGGCCCACGGGTACGGGTCGGAGCGCCAGGGCAGGACGCGGGCGTGGGCGTCGAACCAGTCGATGATCCGCTCGTGCAGCCGAGCGCGATCGGCGATCGAGGGTGGTGTCATGGCGCGTCGATCTTTGCACGCCCGCAGGCGCGACTAGCGTGACGGTGTGAACCCGGGACCGAGGCGTGCTGCCGTCTACTGGCGTCGCCGGTTGGTCCTCGTCGCCCTGGTCCTCGCGGGAGTGTGGCTGGCACTTCGACTCACGACGGGCGACACCTCGGCGCCGGACCCCACGACCACGACAGCGCCCGCACCGCCGCCGGCAGCGGTGCCCACCAATGGCGCCTTCGAGGTTGCCCTGAATTCTGACGACCGCGCCTGCGAT
>JBBSKV010000196.1:0-2850 GCA_038255955.1 Propionibacteriales bacterium | reverse complement strand
CTGCTGCTCGTCGGCCGACAGCTCGATGGCGGCCGCGCCGAGGTTGTCCTCGAGGTGCTCGACGCTGGACGTGCCCGGAATCGGCAGCATGACCGGTGAGCGGTGCAGCAGCCAAGCGAGCGCCAGCTGGGACGGAGTCGCGTCGTGCTGCTCGGCGAGGTCGCTGAGGGCACTGCCCTCCTTGGAGAGCTCGCCCGTGGCGAGCGGGAACCACGGGATGAAGCCGATCCCCTCGGCGGTGCAGTGATCCAGCAACGGCTCCGCGTCGCGGCTCGCGAGGTTGAACATGTTCTGGACCGACACGATCTCGGCGGTCTCCTGCGCCTCCTTCAGCTGGTCGACGGTGACCTCCGAAAGACCGATGTGGCGCACCTTGCCCTCGTCCTGCAGCTCCTTGAACGCGCCCACCTGGTCGGCGATCGGGATCTCGCGGTCGATGCGGTGCAGCTGGATCAGGTCGATGCGATCGGTGCCCAGCTTGCGCAGGCTCAACTCCACCTGTTGCTTGAGGTAGGCAGGACGGCCGACCGGCACCCACTTGCCGGGGCCGGTGCGCGTCAGACCCGCCTTGGTCGCCACGACGATGCCGTGCTCGTAGGGGTGCAGCGCCTCACGGATGATCTCCTCGGAGACGTCCGGGCCGTAGGAGTCGGCGGTGTCGATGAACGTGACGCCGAGGTCGACGGCCCGACGCAGCACGGCGATGGCCTCGTCGCGGTCCTTGGGCTCACCCCACACGCCGGGGCCGGTGATCTGCATCGCCCCGTAGCCGAGGCGGACGACGGGCAGGTCGCCGCCGAGGGTGAAGGTGCCGGAATCTGTCGCGTTGACGGTCATACCCATCACAAGGCGCGCCACGGTCCACCTATTCCATCGACGCACGAGTCGGCCGTAGCATCGGGCGCGTGCCCCACAGCCAGCTGACCCTCCTCGAGGCCGCCGAGACGCTCGGCGTGGGGGTGGTCGACGTCCAACGACTCATCACGCTCGGTCGGCTGGAGTTCCAGCAGGTCTGCACCGGCCGGTGCGAGCTGCTGGTGAGTCGCGACTCGGTCCTGGCAATGTCCCAACTTTCGTAGCGGTACGCAGGAAAAACCGACCTCCATGCCTGCGTAAGGCTACAAAAGTCGGGGAAAATCAGGACCGTTGGGCGGCTGCGAGCTGGGCGGCGGCGCCGGCGAGCTGGTCGACGAACTCGTTCATGTCGTGGCCGGCGTGGCCCTTGACCCACTCGAAGGTGACGTCGCCGCGCTCCAGGACCAGCTCGATGAACGGCTCCCACAGATCGCGGTTGGCCACCGGCTTCTTGGCGCTGTTGAGCCAGCCGCGAGAGTGCCAGCCCCGCCACCAGCGCTGCGTGAAGCAGTTGACGACGTACTGCGAGTCGCTGACGACGTGCACGGCACCTTCGTGCGCCTTGACCGCCTCGAACGCCGCCCGGATCTCCATCCGCTGGTTGGTGGTCGACGGATCAGGGCCCGAGTCGTGGTGCTCGGTGTCGATGGCCCACGCCCACCCGCCGGGCCCGCCGGGGTTCACCAAGCACGAGCCGTCGGTGAACACCACGGTGGCCGAGGTCGGCGCCTTGCTGCCGGGACGTGCGACCGGGGTGGCGACCGGCGCCGCGTCCGGCGTCAGCGTGCCCTGGGTGCCGCAGGCCTGGTGGATCCACTTGCTCGACTCGCCGACACCGACGATGTCGTCGCCGGGCTTGATGGACTGGGAGCACAATCCGCACGTGCCGGGGTACTGCGCGCGCATGACCATCCTGGGTTCGAGGGGTGAGGTGGTCATCGTATCGGCGAGGTCCGGCGGCTCCACGCGCGTAGGGTCGCGCCATGGGCCTGTTCCGCGAGATCGACTTCCAACCCACACCGATGGGTGAGCTGATCCTGCGCGAGCGCTGGGACCCGATCGCCCGTCAGAACCTGCTCGAGATCAAGCTCAACGACGAGTTCTTGATGTCGAGCCTGTTCACCGCCTCCGAGACCGCGCTCGGCACGCTGGCGATGGCCGACTCCCGATTCGACGAGCTGGACGTCGTGGTCGGCGGACTCGGGCTCGGCTGCACCGCCTTGGCCGTGCTCGAGGACCCTCGCGTCCGCCACCTGGTCGTCGTGGACAACCTGCCGCAGGTGATCGACTGGCACCGCCGGCACCTGATCCCGGCCGGCGCCACGCTCGCGACCGACGAGCGGTGCCGGTTGGTGCACGGCGACTTCTTCGCCGGCCTGCGTCCCGATGGCGAGCTCGACACCGAGCAGCCCGGTCGCCTCTGGCACGCGATCGTGCTGGACGTCGACCACACGCCGAGCCACCACCTGCACCCCACTCACGCCGATCTGTACACCCCTGAGGGTCTGGCCCGTGTGGTGCAGCGGCTGCACCCGGGCGGCGTCTTCGCCCTGTGGTCCGACGATCCGCCCGACGAGCAGTTCCTGGCCACCCTCGCGGCGGCGTTCGACGAGGCCCGGGCCGAGATCGTCACCTTCCCCAACCCGCTGATCGGCAGCACGTCCACAGCCTCGATCTACCTGGCTCGCACGCCAGCCTGATCAGTCCCGCCCGCACAGCAGGCATCCGTCTCCTGTCGACCGACGGGTGCGCAGCATCCCTCGCCTCGCCAGGCCTCGATGCCCTCTCGAACCGCGACGCCAGCGATCACGAGCGCGGCGATGGGATCGGCCCACGACCAGCCGAGCGTGGCGTTCAGGACCAGGCCCACGAGAAGGACGGCGGAAAGATAGGTGCACAGCAACGTCTGGGTGGAGTCGGCCACCACCGCATTCGAGCCGAGCGCCCTCCCCGTCCGACGTTGAGCCCAGGACAGGAGCGGCATGACCACCAGCG
>JBBSKV010000195.1:0-2861 GCA_038255955.1 Propionibacteriales bacterium | reverse complement strand
TGGAGTAGATGTCGTGGTGCGGCGGCGGGCTGATCAGACCGACGCCGGGGGTCGAGTGGCGGGTCTTGGCGATGTAGGGGTTGACCTTGGGCCCCGGCAGCTGGCCACCCTCACCGGGCTTGGCGCCCTGGGCCATCTTGATCTGGATGTCGTCGGCGTTCGTCAGGTACTCCGAGGTGACGCCGAACCGGCCCGAGGCGACCTGCTTGATGGCCGATCGGCGTTCGGGATCGTGCAACCGCTCGGGATCCTCGCCGCCCTCTCCGGTGTTGGACTTGCCGCCCAGCTGGTTCATCGCGATGGCCAGCGTCTCGTGCGCCTCCTGGCTGATCGAGCCGTACGACATGGCTCCGGTGGAGAAGCGCTTGACGATCTCCGAGACGGACTCGACCTCGTCGATCGGCACGGGCGTGCGGCCTTCTGCGAACGCGAACAGGCCACGGAGCGTCATCAGGCGCTCGGACTGGTCATCGACCCGCTGGGTGTACTGCTTGAAGATCTCGTACGAGCCGGACCGGGTGGAGTGCTGCAGCCGGAAGACGGTCTCCGGATCGAACAGGTGCTCCGGGCCGCCGCGGCGCCACTGGTACTCCCCGCCGACCTCCAGGTGACGACGGGTGCTGGCGATGCCACTGGTGGGATAGGCCCGCACGTGGCGTGACTCGACCTCACGGGCCAGTACGTCCAGACCGACGCCGCCGAGCTTGGAGGAGGTTCCGGTGAAGTAGGCGTCGACGAGGTCCTGCGACAGACCGACCGCCTCGAAGATCTGGGCGCCGGTGTACGACGCAACCGTGGACACGCCCATCTTGCTCATCACCTTGAGCACGCCCTTGCCTAGACCGTGCACCACGTTACGCAGGGCCACACCGGGTTCGACGCCTTCGACGAACACGTGCTCGCGCGCCAGGTCCTCGGCCGACTCCAGCACCAGGTACGGGTTGACCGCCGTGGCGCCGTAGCCGATCAGCAGGGCGACGTGGTGGACCTCGCGGACGTCGCCGGTCTCGACGATCAGACCGGCCTGGCTGCGCAGCTTCTCGCGCACCATGTGGTGGTGCACGGCGCCGGTCAGCAGCAGCGAGGGAATGGGGGCCAGATCGGAGTTGGAGTGCCGGTCCGAGAGCACGATGATGCGCGATCCGTCCTCACGGATGGCCCGGCTGACCTCGGTGCAGATCTCGTCCAGCTTGCGGCGCAGCGCCTCACCCCCGCCGTTGACCTCGTACAGCCCGCGGACGATGTGCACCGCGAAGCCCGGCATGTCGCCGTCCTTGTTCATGTGCCGGATCTTGGCCAGCTCGTCGTTGTCGATCACCGGGAACGGCAGCTGCAGCATGCGGCACGAGGCCGGGCTGGGCGCGAGCAGATTCTCCTCGGGGCCGATCGTGCCGCCGAGCGACGTGACGACCTCCTCGCGGATGGCGTCCAGCGGAGGATTGGTCACCTGCGCGAACAGCTGCGAGAAGTAGTCGAACAACGGGCGGGGGCGATCCGAGATGGCCGCGATGGGCGTGTCGGTGCCCATCGAGCCGATGGCCTCGGCGCCGGAGCGAGCGATGGGCGCGACCAGCAGCCGCAGCTCCTCCTCGGTGTACCCGAAGACCTGCTGACGCCGGGTGACCGAGGCGTGCGTGTGCACGATGTGCTCGAGATCGGGCAGGTCCTCGAACCGGACCAGGCCCGAGTAGAGCCACTCGTCGTAGGGGTGCTCGTTGGCCAGCGAGCTCTTGATCTCGTGGTCCTCGATGATGCGGTGCTCGTCGAGGTCCAGCAGGAACATCTTGCCGGGCTCGAGGCGGCCCTTGCGGGTGATGGTCGACGGGTCGATGTCGAGGACCCCGGCCTCGGACGCCAGGACGACCAGACCGTCCTGGGTCACCCAGTAGCGGCCGGGACGCAGACCGTTGCGGTCGAGCACGGCGCCGATCTGGGTGCCGTCGCTGAAGCTGACGCACGCCGGGCCGTCCCAGGCCTCCATGACCGAGCTGTGGAACTCGTAGAACGCGCGTCGCGCGGGATCCATCACGGAGTCGTTCTCCCACGCCTCGGGAATCATCATCATGACGGCGTGCGGCAGGCTGCGACCGCCGAGGTGCAGCAGCTCGAGCACCTCGTCGAGGGAGGCCGTGTCGCTGCCCAGCGGATCGCAGATCGGGTACAGGCGCGTGATGTCGCCGGGGATCAGATCGCTGCTCAACGTGGCTTCGCGGGCTCGCATCCAGTTGCGGTTGCCGCGGGCCGTGTTGATCTCGCCGTTGTGCGCGACGAACCGGAACGGGTGCGCCAGCGGCCAGCTCGGGAAGGTGTTGGTGGAGAAGCGGCTGTGCACGATGGCCAGCGCCGACTCGATGCGCTCGTCGGACAGGTCGGGGAAGAAGTTCTCCAGCTGCTCGGTGGTGAGCATGCCCTTGTAGATCAGCGTGCGGCACGACAGCGACGGGAAGTAGACCCCGGTCTCGTGCTCGGCGCGCTTGCGCAGGCAGTACGTCATGCGGTCGAGCGCCAGCCTGGATTCGTTGGTGACCGGCGAGTCCTCAGTCGTCTCGCTGGCCGACGCCACGAAGGCGATCGCAAAGGACGGCATCGCGCCGCGCGACATCGAGCCCAGGATCTCGGGGTTGACCGGCACCTCGCGCCAGCCGAGCAGGGTCAGACCCTCCTCGATGGCCAGCGCCTCGATGCGCAGCTTGGCCGCAGCGGCCTGCTTCTCATCGATCGGCAGGAACGCCATCCCGGCCGCATAGGTCCCGGCGGCGGGCAGCTCGACACCGAGCTCGTCGTGCGCGACCGCACGCAGGAAGCGATCGGGCACCTGCATGAGGATGCCGGCACCGTCGCCGGTGTCGGGCTCGCCGCCC
>JBBSKV010000194.1:0-2967 GCA_038255955.1 Propionibacteriales bacterium | reverse complement strand
CGCTGTCGTCAGCCGGAGAACACCCGCTGAGACCCACGAGTGCGAGGGCGATGACCGCCCATTTCAACCGTCCCACGGAACGCCTTTCCCGACGTGCTGCGCCACCAGATTTCACACTGCAGCCTAACCCAGCGTCACCGCGCGCTGCAGGCGAGGTCCGGTGGGGTGAGTTGTCTCCTGTCACGCCAGTGACAGCGCTGCGTCGACCTCTTCGCGAGCGGTGTCGCCGTACGTCGCACCGATGCGCTTGAGGAACGGCTCGCGGGTCAGCTCGTACTCCTGCGTGCCCTTGGTCTCGACCACGCTGGCCGCGATCGCGCAGCCCACCTGGGCGGACCGCTCGAACGACAGATCGGCAGCCACACCGGCCAGGAAGCCGGCTCGGAAGCTGTCGCCGACCCCGGTCGGATCGACGGCGACGACGCCCTCGATGGCGGTGACGTCGATGCGCTCACCCTCGCGGGTGTAGATGCTGACGCCGTCCTTGCCGCGGGTGGTCACCCGGGTGTTGACGTGCGCCTGGACGTCCGCCTCGGTCCAGCCGGTCTTCTGCTGGATCAGGGCGGACTCGTAGTCGTTGCTGAACAGGTACTCCGCACCGTCGATGAGATCGCGGATGACGTCACCCTCGGCCCACGCCAGCTGCTGGGAGGGGTCGGCGGCAAAGGGCACGCCGTGGTCACGGCAGGCCTGGGTGTGTCGCAGCATCCCCTCGGGGTCGTCCGGCGCGATCAGGACGAGGTCGAATGCCTGGCCGAGCGAGAACAGATCGATGTCGCGCGACTCCTTCATGGCGCCGGCGTAGAACGTCGCGAACTGCGCATGGTCGTCATCGGTGGTACAGACGAATCGCGCCGTGTGGCGGCTGTCGGACACCAGGACGCCGGCGGTGTCGATGCCCGCGGCGTCCAGCCAGCCGCGGTACTCGGTCTCGAAGTCCTGCCCCACCGCGCCGACCAGCAGCGCGCGATGGCCCAGCTTCGCCAGGCCGAACGCGATGTTCGCCCCGCACCCGCCGCGGCGGACGTCGAGGTCGTCGACCAAGAACGATAGGGAGATCTTGTCCAGCTGGTCCGGCACGAGCGAGTCGGCGAACTTTCCCGGGAAGGTCATCAGGTGGTCAGTGGCGATCGATCCGGTGATGGCGAGATGCACCTGATCACCATAGACAAAAGGCCCCCCGCTCGCGCGGGGGGCCGTTCATGGACGCGATTTCGTCGAGCATTGACCTTGCGTGGTTTCGACAGTCGGGCGCCTACGGCGCGGGACGCTCAACCACCTCGCACGCTCGCTCGCCGAGCTCGCTCGGTGCTCGGTCAGTGGAACGAGTCGCCGCAGGCGCACGAGCCGGTGGCCATGGGGTTGTCGATCGTGAAGCCCTGCTTCTCGATGGTGTCGACGAAGTCGATCGTCGCTCCGCCGAGGTACGGCAGGCTCATCCGGTCGACGACCACGTTGACGCCGCCGAACTCGAAGATCTGGTCACCGTCGAGAGAACGCTCGTCGAAGAACAGCTGATAGCGCAGGCCGGAGCAGCCACCGGGTTGCACCGCGATGCGCAGGGAGAGGTCGTCGCGACCCTCCTGCTCGAGCAGGCTCTTGACCTTGGCGGCCGCACCTTCGCTGAGCGTGACGGTCTCTGAGGTGGTGCTGGTGTTCTCTTCGGTCGAGGCAGTCATGCGATCTCCCTGCTTGCGGACCGCCGGCACCCATGCCGTGGTCTCGTGTGATCTGTCGGTGGGGTCAACGCTCTCGCGTCGACTTCCATTCCATCGTACGCCCCGCTCATGAGCGATCGGACCTGCCTAAAGGACGTGCCTGAGATCAGTGTCGCGACCACGTGCGGGCCACCCGTGCGGCCAGCTGGGCCAGAGCTGCGTGCGGATCGGCCATCGAGCGGTCCAGACCCACGACGTCGGCCATGGCGTAGGCGCTCTCGACGCCCATGGCGCGCATCTCGCGCGAGCCCACCTCGACCTGTCCGGCCAGCACGATGCAGGGACGCGCGCCCCGTGCGGCGGCCGCCGCCACGCCGAACACGACCTTGCCGGCTCGCGACGAGAAGTCGTAGCGCCCCTCGCCCGTGACCACCAGGTCGTGCTGGCCGGCCAGCTGCGAGAGCCCCACGGATTCGGCGACCAGATCGATGCCCGAGGTGAAGCCGCCGCCCAGCAGCATGAGGCCGAAGCCGAGGCCGCCGGCAGCGCCGGCACCCGAGGCGTCCGCGATCCGCCGCTCGGACGGGGTGGAGCCGCAGGTCGCGACGACCAGCTGATCGAGGATGCCGTCGACCGTGATGATCTGCTCGTCAGTCAGCCCCTTCTGCGGTCCGATGGTTTTGGTGGCGCCGAACATGCCCAGCAGTGTGGAGTCGACGTCGGAGGCGATCACCAGCTCGACGCCGGCCAACCGCTCGCGGGCGGGGCCGATGTCGGCTGAAGTGATGCCGGCCAGGCCCGCGGGACCGCCGTCGAGAGGCACGTCAGCGGTGGCGCCCAGCGCGGCGAGCATCCCCGCTCCCCCGTCGTTGGTGGCGCTGCCGCCCATCCCGACCACGATGCGTCGGGCGCCGGCGTCGACCGCTGCGGTGATCGCCTCGCCGACCCCCACCGTCGTGGCGAGCAGCGGCTCGCGACGCTCGGTCAGGTGCAGGCCGCAGGCCTGGGCGCTCTCGACATACGCAGTCTCCTCGACCAGCAACCACGCCAGCGGGACCGCGTCACCGAGCGGTCCGCTGACGGTCTGCATCTGCAGATCGCCGCCGAGCGCCTCGTGCAGGACGTCGACGAATCCGGGGCCGCCGTCGGCCATCGGAGCGGTCGTCAGCTCATCGTCCGGGGCGTGGTCGTGCCACCCGGCCACGATCGCGCGCGCCGCCTCGGGCGCCGACAGCGTCCCGCCGAACGAGTCCGGCGCCACCAACACCCTCACGCGGAGCCTCCTCGGTTCCCGCTGAGCCTGACGTTT
>JBBSKV010000193.1:0-3034 GCA_038255955.1 Propionibacteriales bacterium | reverse complement strand
CGGCGGGCCACGGCGCCGGCGAGCAGCTGATCGGCGCGCAGGAGCGTCTGCCACAGCTCGCGCACCTCGGGATCCTGCAGATCCAGCCCGCAGGTGGTGCACCGCGGTCCGTCGATCGGGGCACGGCAGTCGGGGCACACGAGCGGATCGGCGAAACGCATGCGCTCACTGTGGCAGTTCGACCCGCTCCAGCACAGCGACACACTCGACGTGGTGGGTCATCGGGAACAGCGCGAAGGCACGCAATCCAGTCAGGGTGTAACCCTGATCGTCGAACGAGGCGATGTCACGTGCCAGGGCTGCGGGATCGCAGGCCACGTAGACGATGCGCCGCGGCCGCAGCGCGGCGATGGCCGCCACCGCCTGCTTGGCGCCGGTGCGGGGCGGATCGAGGACGACCACGTCGGCCCGCTCCCCCAGCTGTTGCCGATCCCGGAGTGCCCGTTCGGTGGTGTCGGCCACCAGGCGCACGGTCGACCGGTCGTGCAGGTTGCGACGCGCGTCCGCATGGCCTCCCCGATCGGCCTCGACGCTCAGGACCTGACCCGTCGGTCCGGCCGCGTCCGCCAGAAAGGACGTGAACAACCCGACTCCGGCGTAGAGGTCGAGCACCGTGTCGCCGGGGCGGACCTCGGCGACCGCCATGACCGCGTCCACGAGGGTCGAGGCCGCTGCGGGGTGGACCTGCCAGAATCCGGAGCCGGTCACGCGGAAGTCGCGGTCCCGCACGCGCTCGGTCAGGTGCGCGCTGCCACCGCGCACCGTGCCGTCGTCGGCCACGACGCCGTCCACCGCCGTCTCGGTGGCGTCGGTGATCGAGGCGTCGGTCACCAGCAGCCGTTCGCCGGTGGACGACACGATCGCCTCGACCGTGGGCGCGTCCCAGCGCTGCCCGGTGACATCGGGCAGGTCGGGGTGGGCGATCGGGCAGGTGTCGACCGGCACGACCTCGTGGGACCGGTGCCGGCGCAGGCCAGGCCGTCCGTCCGGCGTGACAGCCCAGGCCATCCGGGTCCGCCAGCCGAGCGTGGGCTGCACGGCCTCGACCTCTCCGGCCCACGAGATCGCGGCGAGACGCTGCAGCTGTTCACGGACGACGTCGGTGAGCAGATCGCGCTGCGTCTGGGGACTGACGTGCTGGAAGTCGCAACCGCCGCACACCCCGGCCAGCGCACACGGTGGCTCGACCCGGCCGGGGGCGGCGCGCAGCACCTCGACCGCATCGGCACGCAGGAATCGCTTGCCGCTCTCGGTGATCTCGATCCGCACCTGCTCGCCCGGCAGCGCGTGCCGCACGAACACCACCTGCCCGTCCAGTCGCGCCACGCAGTGCCCGCCGTGCGCGACCGGCCCGACCTCGACAACCGGAAGGTCACTCACGACATCTACCCCGCTGGTGACCATGGGCCGAGCGTAGCGAGGCAAGGCGCCCGGGCGAAGTCCGGCAGCGCCGAGGCACGAGGCGCTGGAGCGGGGAGCGCAGCGAGCCGTGCGCTAGCGGCCCCGGCGGGCGTCGCCGGGCGCCGGGCGCTCCTGGGTGAGTCGCTCCTTCGCCTCGGCCGCCGACACCAGCTGGTACGGGACGCTGGTGACAACCACGCCGGGCATGAACAGCAACCGGCCCTTGAGCCGCAGGGCGGTCTGGTTGTGCAGGATCTGCTCCCACCAGCGGCCCACGACGTACTCCGGGATGTAGATCATCACGATGTCGCGGGGGCTGGCCTTGCGCAGCTCCCGGACGTAGCGGATGACCGGCCGGACCAGCTCGCGATAGGGCGAGCTGACCACCTTGAGCGGCACCGGGATGTTGAGCTCGTCCCACTGCTGGATCATGGCGCGGGTCTGGCCGGGATCGAGCTCGACCGTGAGCGCCTCGAGGATGTTGGGTCGCGACACGCGGGCGTAGGCCAGGGCTCGCATCGTGGGCTTGTGGAGCTTGCCCACCAGCACGATGGCGTGCACCCGGCTGGGCAGCGTGACATCGGCGTCGTCGATGGCCAGCTCGTCGGCCACCCGGGCGTAGTGACGCCCGATGGCGCGCATCAGGGTGAAGATCGCCAGCATCGCGACGATCGCGATCCACGCGCCGGCGAAGAACTTGGTGACCAGCACGATGATCAGGACCGTGAAGGTCATGCCGAGGCCGAGGCTGTTGACGATCCGCGATCGTTGCATGCGTCGCCTGGCGTCCGGATCGGTCTCGGTGCTCAGATGGCGGTTCCAGTGCCGGATCATGCCGAGCTGGCTGAGCACGAACGACACGAACACCCCCACGATGTACAGCTGGATCAGTCGCGTGACCTCGGCGTCGAAGGCCTGGATCAGCACGATGGCGGCGACGGACAGCAAGATGATGCCGTTGCTGAAGGCGAGCCGGTCGCCGCGCGTGTCGAGCTGGCGCGGCAGGAAGCCGTCGCGGGCCAGGATCGAGCCGAGCACCGGGAAGCCGTTGAAGGCGGTGTTGGCGGCGAGGATCAAGATGATGCCGGTGCAGGCGATGGTGAAGTAGAACAGCGGCGTGAAGTCGCTGTAGAGGGTCTTGGCGAGCTGGCCGATGACGGTGTCCTGCTCGTACCCGGCCCCCACGGGCTTGCCGTCGACCAGCAGCTGGGTGGCGGGGTCCTCGACGTAGCGCAGGTGCATCAGGTCGGCCAGCACCACGATGCTCATCAGCATCGTGATCGACAGGGTGCCGAGCAGCGCCAGCGTGGTGGCGGCGTTCTTGCTCTTGGGCTTGGTGAAGGCCGGCACCCCGTTGCTGATGGCCTCGACGCCGGTCAGGGCCGCGCACCCGGACGAGAAGGCGCGCGCCAGCAGGAACACCATCGCGAAACCGGTCAGCCCGTTCTCGAACTGATCGGCCGGCGCGATATCGAATCCAGCGCTGGGCACGTCGGGAAGGTCGCCGAACAGGTACCGCGCATATCCCCAAGCGCCCATCATCAAGATCGAGATCATGAACAGATAGGTGGGAATCGCGAACGCCTTGCCGGACTCCTTGGTGCCGCGCAGGTTCATGGCCATGAGAGTCAGG
>JBBSKV010000192.1:0-3192 GCA_038255955.1 Propionibacteriales bacterium | reverse complement strand
GCCTGGATGGCGACGACCGCTTCACCGGGCCCGACGTCCGGGATGACGATGTTCTCGACGGTGACGGGTGCGCCCTTGCTGCGGGCGATCACTCCACGAACGGTCTGCGGCATGGTTCCTCCTCGACGAACGGCTTCGACACGAAGACAACCACACATCACCTGACGCCGTCGGCCAAGGTGCGCAGCGATCGCGGGGGCCGCGGTCAGGCTCGGGTGGCGGTGCTGGCCGGATCGATGAGGATCTTGGCGTGCTGCTCGGGATCGGCCAGCTGCTCGAAGGCTGTGGCGACGCCGTCGAGGCCCACGGTGCCGGTCAGCAGGGGCGACGGGTCGACCTTCCCGCTGGCGATCATCATCAAGGTGCGGTGGAACTCGACGGGGTCGTAGGCGAACACGAATCGCAGCTCGAGCTCCTTGTTGAGGGCCATCACGGGTCGGAAGGTGTCCGGTTCCATGCACACGCCCACCACCACGATGCGAGACAGCAGCGGTGCGGCGGTCACGATCTGCTCGATGATGCCGGGCATGCCCACGCACTCGAAGACCACGGGCCCGCGGGGCGCGGCGCCCAGCTTCTGGGCCGCCTCCATCACCGGACGCCAGGGCAGCAACGGCACGCGACGCAGCTGTTTCATCGCGGCCAGCCCGAGCTCGCCCAGCTCGGTGGGCCCTGCGAGGTACTTGCCGTCGGCGAACGACGACCACGGGGACTCCGCGGCCGGATTGACGACGACGTCGGCTCCGCACCGGGCGGCAAGCGCGCGACGACCGGCGGAGAAGTCGCTGGCAATTACCCTGCGAACTCCCGCGGCCTTCAGCATGAGGATGACTGCCAGGCCGATGGGTCCACAGCCGATCACGACGGCGGTGTCCTTCGCCTTGACCTCACCTCGGTTCACCGCGTGCAGAGCCACGGCGAGCGGCTCGGTCATCGCAGCGTGGTCCGGCGACACGCCATCAGGCACCTCGAAGGTGACGGACTCGTCCACGAGGACCTGCTCGGCGTACCCACCCGACGCGTGCCGGGTCAGGCCGGTCAGGTGCATGCCCTCGGGAGTGCCGAGGATCGGCAGAGCGACGACGTCGGTGCCGATCGACCACTTCCTGCGCGTCTTGGGACCGTACGCGGCGACCCGCCCGGTGAACTCGTGGCCCATCACGACGTGATGACTCGACCGCATGAAGTGGTCGTACCCGACCTCGGCAACGGCGCCGGCCGTCACGTCGGCGTGCAGGCGAGCGTGCAGGTCGGACCCGCAGATGCCGCACCGGGTGACGTCCACCAGCACCTGTCCGGGGCCCGGCACGAGGTCGGGCACCTCCTCGACATTCAGCTGTCCCTGATGAACTGTCACGGCTCGCATGGGCCGACGATAGCGGGATCCTGCTGGATGAGAGCCGCGATCACGCGCGGTCCCTGGTCAGACGGTGGCAGCGACCGAGGAGTCAGGCAGGATCAGCGAGATGCACGTGGCTGGCGCGTCCTCGACGGTCAGGTAGCCGCCCAGGGCCTCGGCGACGCTGCCGGCCTCCTCAAGGGTCAGCGAGTGGCCGATGTTCTTGCCGGTCGCGGGGCCGTGGATGACGCCGGGCGTGAACCGAGGTTCGCTGTGGTCGCAGATGCGGATCCGCACCGTCTGGCGAATCTGGGCGACGTCGATCGCGACGTCGCCCGTGCCGTGCCCGTTGAACTGGGCGAGCTGGGCGTCGACGATGCGCCTGACAGATTCCGTGTCGACCCGGACGGGTGCCAGCTCGGCGCTGGTGAAGTGGATCTCGCGAGCGGGGTCGATCGTGGTGCGCCACCGGGCCACTGCCGCCTGGGTCAGCGAGGTGAGGTCGACCGCGTCGGCTCCGGCGCGGTCGTCGCGGTGCTCGTCGAGCAGGTGGGTCACGGCTTCGGACAACCGGTCGAGCTCGTTGATGGCGCGGTACAGCTCGTCGGTGACCTCGGGCGGCGTCGTGTGCCACAGCGTCAGGTCCTCGAGCGAGAGGCGCAGCGCCGTGATGGGCGTCCGCAGCTCGTGCGATGCCGCGACCGCGAAGGCCCGATCACGACGAATGAGGACGGCGTAGGCCGCCGAGACCCGCTTCGCCACGACCAGCCCCGTGATCGCGGCACCGGTGAGCACGCCGACGATGGCCAGAGCGATCAGGGGCGGCGACTTCGTGGTCACCGCGACGGTCCGCACGATCAGCACCGACAGGAAGGAGACCATCGCGATCGTCGCCGCGATGCGCCTACCCACGGGACGGATCGATCTCGAGTCGGAAGCCGACGCCACGCACGGTGACGACCTGGGACCGCGCTCCGCTGTCCTCGAGCTTCTGGCGCAACCGGCCGAGGGTGGCGTCCAGGGTCTTGGTGGAACCGAACCAGTTCTCGTCCCACACCTCGGCCATGACGCGTTCACGGGTCAGGACGGCGCCCGGCTCGGAGGCGAGCAGCGCGATGACGTCGAACTCCTTGGCGGTCAGGGCGACCTCGTCCGGTCCGACCCACGCCCGGCGGGCGTGGGCATCGATGCGCAGGGTGCCCTCGTCGACCTCCTCGTCCGTCGGCGACGACGTAGGCGCCGGAGAGTCAGCTGCGGCAGAGCGGCGCAGCAGGGCCCGGACACGGGCCAGCATCTCGGCGAGCGAGAACGGCTTGGCGAGGTAGTCGTCGGCTCCCACGTCGAGCCCGACCACGCGGTCGAGCTCGCCGCCGCGTGCGGTCAGGATCATGATCCCGCCCTCGAAGGACGAGGCACGCAGGCGTCGGCAGACCTCCAGGCCGTCGACGTCAGGGAGTCCGAGGTCGAGCAGCACCAGATCGATGCCGCCGGCCTGCACCCGCTCGATCGCGGCCAGCCCGGCCGCGACCCGCTCGACCTGGTAGTCCTCGCGCTCGAGGGTCCGGATCAGCGGTGCGGCAATCTGGTCGTCGTCCTCGACGAGGAGCAGCCGAGGTTCCATGCCCTGAGCATAGGGGACGTCCGGGGTGCCATTTGGATCAGAAATCACGATCCACCGCACCTGATTCGGTGGCCGGTGTCGTCGAGCACGTGTTGCCCGACAGGTCGGTCGCGGCGGCCGAGGGCGTCCATTGCATCGTGCCGGTCGTGGTGACGGTGTTGAGGTTGCTTCCGCCCGCGACGGCGCCGAGCTGGATCGTGATGATCGTGCGGTCAACGCCGGCGACGTTGGC
>JBBSKV010000191.1:0-3214 GCA_038255955.1 Propionibacteriales bacterium | reverse complement strand
CGTGTGGCTGGTCATCGGCTTGGGCGTCTACTGGTTCTACGGTCGTCGTCACGCGACCCTCGGACACGCGTCTACGATGGTGCCGTGATTCTCCTTCGCGTCTGCGTCCTCGGTCTCAGTGCGTTGACGTTGTCAGCGTGCGGCACCGCCAGCCCCGGCGCCGCCGCCACCGTCGACGGCCAGTCCATCTCGATGTCCACGCTCGACGACACCGCCCGCGTGTACTGCGAGGTCACGGTGCGTCAGGCCGAGGAGCAGGGCGTCACCGAGATCGACAACGGTGAGCTGCGCCGCCAGGCGATCACCGATCTCGTCCTCGCCCGGGTGGCCAACGACATCGCCGACGAGCGTGGTCTGAGGATCCCCAGCCCGGTCGATCCTGACCCCGACCAGTTCGTCGAGGCCTTCGGGTCGGAGCGGGCGCCGGTGGTGGCCGAGGCGCTGGGCGACGCGCAGGACCTGTACAACCTGTTCGCCGTCATCGGCGGGAACGACGCCGCGGTCGCGGTCACGCCCGAGAACCAGGCCGACCTCGCCGAGTCGGGCCGCACGCTGGTCCTGACTGAGTTCCCCGAGCGCGACGTGACGTTCGCGCCGCGCCTCGGGCTGTCGGACGCAGGCGAGCCCAATGACAGCATCGGTTCGCTCTCGGTGGCCCCGGTCGATCTGGAGGCACCCACGCCCGACGAGCTGCCCGGCCCGCTGGCCTGCCGGGCCTGATCGCATGACCGACGGCCAGTCGATGGTCGAGCTGGTGGCGGTCATGGACCGGCTGCGGCGCGAATGTCCGTGGACCGCGCAGCAGACGCACGCCTCGCTGGCGCACTACCTGCTGGAAGAGGCGCACGAGACGCTCGAGGCGCTGGAGTCCGGCGATCGCGACCACCTGCGCGAGGAGCTGGGAGATCTGCTGATGCAGGTCGTGTTTCATGCGCGCATCGCCGCGGAGCAGCCTCAGGGCTTCGACATCGACGCCGTCGCCGCCGGCATCACCGCCAAGCTGGTGCGCCGCAATCCGCACGTGTTCGCCGATGGTGACGCCTCGACGCCCGAGGAGATCGACGCCGCCTGGCAGCGCGTCAAGGCAGCAGAGAAGCCACGCACATCGGTGCACGACGGCATCCCCGCCACGCTGCCCGCCCTGGCGCAGGCCGACAAGGTCCTCGGCCGGCTGGGCGACCCGACCGTGACCGGTGACGACATCGGATCGCGGCTGCTGGCCCTGGTGGCCGAGGCGCGGGCCGCCGGGATCGATCCGGAGGCGGCGCTGCGGGCCCGGGTCAGGAACCTTCCACCCGATGCGCACTAGGCTGGAGCCAGCACCACCCCCTCACACATCTGGAGCGACCATGGCACGCATCGAAGCCGTCGGAGCACGCGAGATCCTCGATTCCCGAGGCAATCCGACCGTCGAGGTCGAGGTCGCCCTCAGCGACGGCACGATCGGCCGTGCAGCGGTCCCGTCCGGCGCCTCCACCGGCGCCTTCGAAGCGGTCGAGCTGCGCGACGGCGGGAAGCGCTACCTGGGCAAGGGCGTGCTCAAGGCCGTCGGCGGTGTCAACAAGACCATCGGTCCCGCGCTGGAAGGCGTCGATGCCGACGAGCAGCGCGTCGTCGACCAGATCATGCTCGACCTCGACGGCACCCCCAACAAGGCCACGCTGGGCGCCAACGCCATCCTCGGCGTCTCGTTGGCGGTGGCGAAGGCCTCGGCCGACTCGGCGCGCCTGCCGCTGTTCCGCTACGTCGGCGGCCCCAACGCCCACGTGCTGCCGGTGCCGATGATGAACATCCTCAACGGCGGCTCGCACGCCGACTCCAACGTGGACATCCAGGAGTTCATGATCGCGCCCATCGGTGCGACCACCTTCTCGGAGGCGCTGCGCCAGGGCACCGAGGTCTACCACGCGCTCAAGTCGGTGCTGAACGAGCAGGGCCTCTCGACCGGCCTCGGCGACGAGGGCGGATTCGCCCCCAACCTGGACTCCAACCGAGCTGCACTGGAGCTGATCTCGACGGCCGTGGAGAAGGCCGGACTGAAGGTCGGCACCGACATCGCCATGGCTCTCGACGTCGCTGCCTCAGAATTCTTCACCGATGGGACCTACGCCTTCGAGGGTGAGCAGAAGACGGCCGAGGAGATGTCCGCGTACTACGCGCAGCTGGCAGCCGACTTCCCGATCGTGTCGATCGAGGATCCGCTCGACGAGGACGACTGGGCCGGGTGGACCACGCTCACCGAGATGATCGGCGACGACGTGCAGATCGTGGGCGACGATCTGTTCGTCACCAACGTGGAGCGACTCACCCGCGGCATCTCGGAGGGCGCTGCGAACGCGCTGCTGGTGAAGGTCAACCAGATCGGCTCGCTCACCGAGACGCTGGACTCGGTCGACCTCGCTCACCGGCACGGCTTCAGCTGCATGATGAGTCACCGGTCCGGCGAGACCGAGGACGTCACGATCGCCGATCTCGCGGTCGCCACGAACTGCGGTCAGATCAAGACCGGTGCGCCCGCTCGCTCGGACCGCGTGGCCAAGTACAACCAGCTGCTGCGCATCGAGGAGCTGCTTGGTTCGGCGGCCTCCTACGCTGGCGCGGCTGCGTTCCCGCGGCTGTCGATCTGAGCGATGGCCTCTCGTTCGCCTCGGGGCAGGGATCGAAACCGGAATCGTCCCTCGGGACGTCCGGGCGCTTCGCGCACGGCCCGAGCCCCTCGCACCGGCGCACCCCGGGGGTCCTCGGGTGCTGGCAGCGCCGCAGGCACCAGCGGGTCAGGTCCGTTGATCACGACGCGCGCCGTGCTGCTGCTGAGCGTGGTCGTGCTGCTGATCGGTTCCTACACCGCCACGTTCCGCGCGTGGTGGTCGGCGCGGCAGGACATCTCGACCAGCCAGGCCGAGCGGGTCCAGCTCACGCGCGAGATCGCCACCCTGGAGGACCAGAAGAAGCGGTTCGACGACCCCGCCTACATCCAGCAGCAGGCGCGTGAACGATTCGGCTGGGTGATGCCCGGCGAGGTCGGGTACCGAGTCATCGGCAGCGACGGCGAGGTGCGCGGCGAGGTCCCCACGCTCGACGCGCCCACCGAGCCCACCACCGAGGAGTGGTACGACAAGCTCTGGGGGAGCGTGCAGACCGCGGGAACGCCTGAGGCCGATGTCGCGCCCCAGGACACGACGGGCAACGTCCTGGAGGACGAGTGACGATCGAT
>JBBSKV010000190.1:0-3216 GCA_038255955.1 Propionibacteriales bacterium | reverse complement strand
GAAGTCATCGCCCGGCTGGTCGTACTCCATCTGCTCGAAGGTGGTGTCGTAGTAGCCGAACGCCGAGTCCGGGCGGTGGTGCAGGACATCGGCGTAGAACTCGCGAAATGCCAGCTCGCGGGCGTCGGCGTCCGGTCCGGGAGTGCCGGCCCGCTCGGCCAGGTCGGCCAGCATGGTGCGCGGGTGGATGGTGCCCCACTTCAGGTGCACCGACATGCGCGACGTGCGGTCCACGCCCGGGAGGTCGCGGGTGTCGGCGTAGTCGACGACGTCGGCGTCCAGGAAGTCGCGCCACCGCTTGCGTGCAGCGGCTTCGCCGATCTCGGGCAGCGTGACGCCGTCCGGGATCGCGGCGTCGGGAATCTGGTGGGTGCGTCCTTCTGGCCGGACCCACGAGACGTCGCGGACCGAGGGAGCCGGCTCGCGCCAGCCGTGATCGGCCCAGACCCGGAAGAAGGGTGTGAAGACGCGGTAGGGGGTGCCATCGCCCTTGGTGACGCGACCCGGAGACACGGCATAGGCCGAGCCGGTGCGCACGAGGTCGATGTCGTGCTCGGCGAGGGCGCGCTCGACGTCGGCATCGCGTTGCGACCCGTACGGGGTGAAGTCGGCGGTGACGTGCACGGAAGTGGCGTCGACCGCGCGGGCGATGCGCAACACCTCGTCGGCCGGGGCGCCGTGCACGACGTGCAGCCCGCCGATTCGATCGGAGAACTCCTGCATCAGCCGCACCAGATAGCTCTGCCTGACGCTGGCTCCCGGACCCCAGAAGTGGTCGTCGAGCACCAGCAGGGGGACGACGTGGTCGGCGGCCTCGACGGCGGCGCGGAGGGCGGGGTGGTCGGCCAGCCGCAGATCGGTGCGGAACCACATCACGGACGTGCTCATGCCGCCATTGTGCAGGCCCTCGCCGACCCGTCGGCCACGGCTGCCCGTCTGCTGTTTAATGGGGGCCGTGAGCGATCTGATCGACACCACCGAGATGTACCTCCGCACGGTCTACGAGCTGGAGGAGGAGGGCATCGTGCCCCTGCGCGCCCGCATCGCCGAGCGCCTGCACCACAGTGGTCCGACGGTCAGCCAGACCGTGGCCCGAATGGAGCGCGACGGCCTGATCACGGTCGAGGGCGACCGCCATCTCGAGCTGTCCGACAAGGGGCGCCAGCTGGCAACGCGAGTCATGCGCAAGCACCGCCTCGCCGAACGACTGCTCACCGACATCATCGGTCTCGAGATCGAGTTCGTGCACGAAGAGGCCTGCCGCTGGGAGCACGTGATGTCCGAGCAGGTCGAGCGTCGCCTCGTCGAGCTGCTGGGCAATCCCACCGAGTCGCCGTACGGCAACCCGATCCCCGGTCTGGACGAGCTGGGCGGAGCGCCCGATGAGGTCGGCTTCCTGGAAGGTGTCCAGCCGCTGACGGCCGCCGTGGAGGGTCTGGTCGAGCCGGCCCGGGTCGTGGTCCGCCGCATCAGCGAGCCGCTGCAGACCGACACCGCCGTGATGTCGGTGCTGCGTCGGGTCGGCGTGCTGCCCGGCAACGACGTGCTCGCCTCGCAGGGAACCACCGGCGTGGTGGTCGCCCGTCAGGGCGAGACCGCCGAGATCGACGCCGACGCCGCCAGCCACATCTTTGTGACGCGCTGACGGCGCTCTGCGCCGTCACGCGCGGCCACGCCAGCGCAGCGTGAGCGTGTCGCGGCGAAGCCGCCCGACTGCGAGGCGTGGTGAGTCGAGGTGCTTGCGCGAGCACGCGGCTGTCGTCGCCTCGCTGCGCTCACGGTCGCTTCGCTCCCTGGCGAGCGACTACTTCTTTGGCACCCAGGGGATGAAGCCGCTGGTGCGACGGACGTAGTCCTCGTAGCCGGGCTTGGTCTTCTTCATGCCCTTCTCGTTCAGCGACGCACCGGTGACCTTGGTCAGGAAGAACGTCATAGCGATCGGGCTGATGACAGTGATCAGACCGGGCAGCGAACCGGCGACGACCAGCCAGATGCCCGCCCACACGCAGGCGTTGCCGAAGTAGTTCGGGTGCCGGGTGTAGCGCCACAGCCCCTGGTCCATGATCTTGCCCTTGTTGTCGGGGTCCTTCTTGAACCTCGACAGCTGGGCGTCGCCGACCGCCTCGAAGAACACGCCGGTGGCCCAGACGATCAGGCCGAGGATCAGCAGGGGAGTGCTGATCGCGTCGTTCTGCGCGCCGACCATCAACGGCGTCGAGACCAGGAACATCGCGATGCCCTGGGGAAGGAAGACCCGGGCCACGGCCACCTGGGCGAAGGAGCGCCCGTCGGCCTCGGACATCTCGGCGTACCGCGGGTCCTCGCCCTTGCCGCGGTTGCGCAGGTGCAGGTACGTGGCCAGGCGCAGGCCCCACCCGGCGGTCATCGCCAGCAGGATCCACGGCAGGACGGGATCGCCATCTCCACTCAGTGACACCAGGGCGGAGGCGAGCGCCACCAGCACGAATCCGACGCCCCACGCGGTGTCGACGACGGTGAGCTCCTGCTTGCGGACCGACCAGGCCAGGCAGGCGGCCATGAAGGCCACGACCACGCCCAGACCGATCAGCAGGGCGATGAGGGTCTGGGAGACGTCGTTGTCGATCACCCCAGCCACGCTAGCGGCTCCGGCGGCATGCCACTGACGCCCGTATCGCTGGGCTTGACCGCCAGGATCTGGTCGACCCCCATGCGGTTCTCCTCGAAGGCCAGCGATCCGCCCACCAGGTACAACCGCCACACCCGGGCCATCTCCTCGCCGACCAGGCTGACGGCGGTGTCCCAGTTGGACTCCAGGTTCTCGGCCCAGGCGGCGACGGTCTGCGGGTAGTGCTCGCGCATGGCCTGCACGTCGCGGATCTCCAGCCCGGGCTCCGCGATCAGGCCGATCGTCTTGGCCAAGGGCTTCATGTGCATGTCGGGGGCGATGTAGGTCTCGATGAACGGACCGCCGCCGGGTCGGTCGCCAGGCGCGTCGTTGCTGCGAGACATCTGCTGGATCACGACACGTCCGCCCGGGCGCAGGTAGCGGTGGATGGCGTCGGTGAACACCTTGTACTCCTCGTCGCCGACGTGCTCGCCCATCTCCACCGAGGCGATGGCGTCGATCTGGCCGTCCCGCACCCCCGACTCGGACAGGTCACGGAAGTGCCGCAGGCTCACGTTGACCCGTTCACCCAGGCCGCGCTCGGCGGCCAGCTTCAGCACGAAGTCCCG
>JBBSKV010000189.1:0-3273 GCA_038255955.1 Propionibacteriales bacterium | reverse complement strand
GGCCCCTGCGGTGTGTCCTCCACCTCGATGCCGGCCGCGGTGAGCTGGTCGCGCACGCGGTCGGCGGTGGCAAAGTCCTTGTCGGCTCGCGCCTGCTGGCGCTGCTCGACCATTCCGGCGACGAGAGCGTCGATCGCCTCGCGCTCCCCGGTACCCGTGCCGGAGCTGGCCCAGGTGGGCGACAGCGGATCGAGACCGAGCACGTCGAGCATGGAGCGCACCGAGCCGAGCACGCCACGCAGCGCGGGCGAGTCGCCGTCGGGCAGCAGTGCATGACCCTCGGCGATGGTCGCCTGCAGGGCAGCCAGGGCCGCGGGAACTCCGAGGTCATCGTCCATCGCCTCGACGAAGTCGGCGCAGGGGATGCCCAGCTCGCCCGGGCCGACGAGCTCGGCGGCACGAGTGACGAAGCCCTCGATGCGGGTGAACGCGGTGGCGGCCTCGCTGAGCGCCTCTTCGCTGAACTCCACGATCGAGCGGTAGTGCGCCGACGCCAGGTAGTAGCGCAGCTCTATGGGTCGCACTCGCTTGACGACCTCGCTGACCAGCAAGGAGTTGCCCACCGACTTGCTCATCTTGGAGCCCGACAGATTGAGCATCGCGTTGTGCATCCAGTACGTGGCGAACTGCTGGCCGGCCGCGGTCGACTGCGCCAGCTCGTTCTCGTGGTGCGGGAAGCGCAGGTCCAGGCCACCGCCGTGGATGTCGAAGGAGCTGCCGAGGTACTTGGCGGCCATGGCCGAGCACTCCAGGTGCCAGCCGGGCCGGCCACGGCCCCACGGCGTGGACCAGGACGCGGACTCGGGGTCGCCGGGCTTGCGGCCCTTCCACAGGGCGAAGTCGCGCGGATCGCGCTTGCCCTCGGGCGGAGCGTCCTCGGCCGGCAGCATGTCGTCGATCTTCTGGTTGGACAGGACGCCGTACTCGGGCCACGACCGGACGTCGAAGTAGACGTCGCCGGACGCATCATCGGCCGCGTAGGCGTGTCCGCGGGCGATGAGCTCGGTCATCATCTCGATCATCTCGGGCACGTGGCCCGTGGCGCGGGGCTCGTACGTGGGCGGGATGCAGCCCAGCACCTCGTAGGCGGCATGCAGCGCACGCTCGTTCTCGTAGGCGACGGCGAACCACGGCCGGCCCTGCTCGGCACCCTTGCTCAGGATCTTGTCGTCGATGTCGGTGACGTTGGCCACGATGGTGACCTCGAGCTCTGCACGCATGAGCCAGCGCCGCAGCACGTCGAACACCACTTCCTTGCGGATGTGTCCGATGTGCGGCGGTCCCTGCACGGTGAGGCCGCAGTGATAGATGGAGACCTTGCCCGGAACGACCGGTTCGAGGGTCTGCACCTGCCGAGATGCGGTGTCGTAGAGCCTGAATGCCACCTTGCAAGGGTATCGGCTCCGAGCGGGTGCTCCCGACACGTGCAGTTCTTCCTCCCGGGGTTCACATCTCCTACTCAGGTTGTGTCCGTATTCTTTGATCTTCGAGCCCCCCAGGAGACCATCCGTGCCGAGCAGCCCTGCGCCCAAACGACGAGGCCCGGTCTCGCGACGGCGCCGGGTCGCGCGCCGTACCGCGGTCATCGCGGGCATCTTCGCCGTGGTGCTCGGTCTCGGTGCCGCGGCAGCGGTCTGGAAGCTGCAGGGCAACATCGACACCCAGCCACTGGGCGACTCGCTGATCAAGGACGACACCCCCAAGGGCGCGTTGAACATCCTGTTCATCGGCTCGGACTCCCGCGACCTCGGCACCTCGGAGTACGGCGCCGGCACGGGATCGGCACGCAGCGACGCGCTGATGCTGGTGCACTTCGCCAAGGACAACACCCGCATCGACGCCGTGCAGATCCCCCGGGACACGCTCACCGAGCTGCCCACCTGCGAGGACACCGGCAGCGGCACCTTCGCGGGCGGCTACGACATGATCAACTCCGCACTGGATGGCGGACCGGCCTGCTCGGCCCGCGCCGTCGAGCAGATCAGCAACGTCAAGGTTGACCACTTCGTCCAGCTCGACTTCGAGGGCTTCGCCTCCATGGTCAACGCGCTCGGCGGTGTCAACGTGTGCCTGGACCAGGCACTCGTCGATCAGGACGCAAAGCTCGACCTGCCGTCGGGCGAGCAGAAGCTGGACGGAAAAGATGCCCTCGCCCTGGCACGTACCCGCAAGGCCGTCGGCGACGGCAGCGACATCGGGCGCCTCGGCCACCAGCAGGTCGTGATGTCGTCGATCATCGCGGAGGCCCGCAGCACCAACGTGCTGACCCGCCCCGACCGGCTGTTCAAGTTCCTCAACGCCCTGACGAAGTCCATCACCGTCGATGACGGCATCTCCTCGATCCCGGCGCTGACCGGTCTGGCCAAGCGGGCGCGCGCCGTGGCCGACGACCAGATCACCTTCGTCACCATGCCCAACGGAACCGCGCCCACCGACCCCAACCGGGTCGTCAAGACCGACGACGCCGACACCATCTTCTCGGCCGTCGCGAAGGACCAGCCGATGCCGGTCGCCAGCGACGACGATTCCGCCGGCGCCGGTGACCGCGCCACGCCGGTCACGGTGCTCAACGCCGCCCAGACCGACGGGCTCGCCACGAGCGCCCAGGCATCGTTGGTCGATCGTGGCTACACCGTGAGCGGCATCCAGACCGCCGAGAGCCCGTCGACCACGACGCGCATCTTCATCGACGCCAGCCCTGAGGCGCGGGCCACAGCCGAGGCCCTGAACAAGGAGTTCGGCTTCAAGGCCGAGATCGTCGAGAAGGCCACTGGGATGACCGGAGTCTGGCTGATCCTCGGTTCGGACCGGATCGAGGCCGGCACCGCTCCGGTCGAGCCGAAGCCCGTGCAGGCCACGACCAGCAAGGCCACCGACTCGCTCTGCGCCTAGGGGTGAGCCGCGCCAAACACATTCGTCACATTTGCCCCATCGATCACTCCTGTCACATACGATGAGCCGATGTTCCGCTTCTCGTCGCTCCGGACCTCCCTGCCGATCGCCGCATTGAGTGGCGTCGTGCTGGCCACCGCGCTCGCCTCGCCGGCCAGCGCCGCTCCTGATCGGGCCGCCTTCGACCGGTGGACCTCGAACGCCGAGCTGGCCAAGGGCTCGGTCTCGAACGCCAAGGTCGCGAACAACAACGTGTACATGCGCGGCGGCACCTCGGCGGCATGGACCTCCCCCTGGGCCAGCACACCCTTCGCCGAAGGCCGTTCGATCGTCCCGTCGTGGAGCATCGTGACGCCGGCGAATTCCTGGGCCGTCGTCCAG
>JBBSKV010000188.1:0-3301 GCA_038255955.1 Propionibacteriales bacterium | reverse complement strand
CTGCACGTGGAGGTCGACGCCGGGGAATCGGCGATTCAGGTCGGCCAGGTGGGTCTCGAGCCCTGCAGCCAACACCTGGCTGAGCTCGCGACGCGCGCCGTGATCGGCCAGCATCTTGTCGCCCCGGGGACGTTCCACGCACGCGGCCAGGGTCAACGGTCCGGTGACCTGCACGTTCAGGGGTCCGGTGAGGTCGACCAGCATCTCCTCGGCGATGTCTAGATCCTGCCCCAGTCGCGATCGAGCACGGCGTTGATCGAGACCCTCCCCCACGCCGATGCGCCAGCCGTCGGGCTGCAGATCGGCGCCCATGTCGGTGATCAGGCCGAGCGTGCGACCGATCATGCCGGCGTGCGGTCCCCGAGCCGGCAGCTCCGGCAGGAAGGGGAGGTCCGGAACCTCGTCGAGGACGACGCTGAGCGCGCCAGCGAAGTCGTCGCCGGGCATCGAGCCGATGCCGGTCGCGCGGGCCATCAGGCGGTGCGGTCGATGGTGGCGGAGCCGATGACGCGGGTGCCGTCGTAGACCACGCAGGCCTGGCCCGGAGCGATGCCGCTGGCGGAGTCGCGCAGCTCGACCTCGACGAGGTCGCCTCGCACCGTCACCACGGCCCGGTGCTCCGCGCCGTGTGCGCGCAGCTGCACCGTGCACTCCAACGGTTCGGTGGGCGTCGCACCGCACCACAACGGCTTGATGCACGTGAGGTGATCGACGTCGAGAGCCTCACGGGGTCCGACCGTGACGGTGCCCGAGACCGGCTCGATGTCCAGCACGAAACGCGGCTTGCCGTCATCGGCGGGGATGCCGAGCTTCAGACCACGACGTTGGCCGATCGTGAAGGCGTAGGCACCCTCGTGCTCGCGCAGCACTTCGCCGGACTCGTCGACGATGGTGCCGGGCTTGGGACCCAGCTTCTCGGTGAGCCAGCCGGCGTTGTCGCCGTCGGAGATGAAGCAGATGTCGTGGCTGTCGGGCTTCTGCGCCACCTGCAGGTCGCGGCGTTCGGCCTCTGCCCGGATGACGTCCTTGGTGGTGTCGCTGAGCGGGAACATCGAGTGCGCCAGCTGCTCCTGCGTGAGCACTCCCAGGACGTACGACTGGTCCTTGGCCATGTCGTGGGCGCGGTGCATGTGCACCGTGCCGTCGGTCGCCGTCTCGAGTCGGGCGTAGTGGCCGGTCGCGACGGCGTCGAAGCCCAACGCGAGCGCTCGGTCGAGAACGGCGGCGAACTTGATCTTCTCGTTGCACCGCAGGCACGGGTTGGGGGTCCGGCCGGCGGCGTACTCGGCCACGAAGTCGTCGACGACCGTGTCGGCGAACTCCTCGCTCATGTCCCAGACGTAGAACGGGATGCCGAGCACGTCGGCAGCGCGGCGGGCGTCGTTGCTGTCCTCGATGGAGCAGCAGCCGCGGGCTCCCGAGCGGTACGACTTCGGGTTGCGACTCAGCGCCAGGTGCACCCCGGTGACGTCGTGACCGGCGTCGACAGCGCGGGCCGCGGCCACGGCTGAGTCGACCCCACCGGACATGGCGGCACAGATTCTCATCTGCACCTCCGGCGCGGGGCCCTCATGACGACCTCACGTGGGCAGCGCGCATGGCGCGTTCGTGCACGGCCGGCAGCGCGACGAGCAGACGGTCGATGTCCGAGTCCGTCGTGGTGTGGCCGAGGCTGAATCGCAGGGAGCCGCGCGCCGCCTGCTCGTCGTAGCCCATCGCCAGCAGGACGTGACTGGGCTGCGGCACCCCCGCGGCGCAGGCCGATCCGGTGGAGCACTCGACGCCCTGGGCGTCCAGCAGCATCAGCATCGCGTCGCCCTCGCAGCCGGGAAAGGTCACGTGGGCGATGTTCGGCAACCGGTGCTCGGGACCCGACTCGGGGTCGCCGTTGACAACGGCTTCGGGGACGATGGTGCGCACCCCGTCGACCAGCCGCTGGCGCAGCCGCTCGATGCGGGCCGAGGTCTCGGCCTGGCGCTGCACCGTGAGGTCGAGTGCGCGCGCGAACGAGGCGATCAGCGCGACGCCGATGGTGCCGGAACGGAGGTCACGCTCCTGGCCCCCGCCGTGCATCAACGGCACCGCCTCGATCTCGCGCCGGATCACCAGGGCGCCCACGCCGACGGGTCCGCCGAGCTTGTGGGCCGTGACGGTCATGGCGTCCAGCTGGCGGCCAGCGAAGTCGATCGGCACGTAGCCGGCGGCCTGCACCGCGTCGCTGTGCACCGGGATGCCGTGCTCGCGGGCGATCGCGACCACCTCGTCGATCGGCTGGATGGTGCCCATCTCGTTGTTGGCCCACATGGTGGTGATGGCTGCGACGGAGGCGGGGTCGTCGGCCACCGCCGAGCGGAGCGCGTCGACCTGGATCCGCCCGATGCCGTCGACGGGCGTCATGTCGATGGCGGCGCCCTCGTGCTTGGCCAGCCACGTGACGGGGTCGAGCAGGGCGTGGTGCTCGATGGAGCTGAAGATCACCCGGCGTCGTGCGGGATCCTGCGCGCGGCGGGCCCAGTACAACCCCTTGATGGCCAGGTTGTTGGCCTCGGTGCCACCGGAGCAGAACACGACCTCGCTGGGTCGTGAGCCGAGCCGCTCGGCGATCATCTCGCGCGACTCCTCGACGACCCGACGCGAGGCCCGCCCCGAGGTGTGGAGCGACGACGCGTTGCCGTGGCGCCCGAGCTCGGCGGTCATGGCGTCGATCGCCTCGGGCCACATCGGCGTCGTGGCCGCGTGGTCGAGGTAGGCGACTGGCTGGTCGTTCATCGTTCCCATCGTAGGGCTGCCGCGGTAACCGCTTCAGCGGACCTACGCACCGGCTCCGGCGGCCTCCGGCGCGGGCGGCAGAAGTTCGTCGACCAGCGCCTCGGTCTCGGCGTCGAGGGTGTTGCCGCGCAGGGCAGAACCCATCTCCTCGAGCGTGCGGTGGACACCCGCCGTGCCCTCGCTGGCCTTGCGGGTGCGCAGCAGCGCCCGCCACAACGGTTGATGACCGGGCGCCACCAGCAAGCCTGTCTCGGCGGCATCGGCGGCACCGCCCGGGTCGCCTCCCAAGATCTGCACGAGACGCTCTGCTGCATCGACCACGGCGGTGGCGATCGACCGGGGCAGGTCGTCACGAGCCACCCAGGCATAGCGTCCGCGCGGGACTCGGTCGAACGGTTCGCCGCGCACGAACCGCAGCGCTCGCCGGAGCAGATCGGTCTCGACGCCCAGGCTGGTGGCACGGCGAGAGGCGTGCAGCAGCGAGGCCACCACGTGCCAGTCGCACACGACGGACTCTGCCAGCGACAACCGG
>JBBSKV010000187.1:0-3311 GCA_038255955.1 Propionibacteriales bacterium | reverse complement strand
TGACGTGCAAGGTGTGCGCGATCCGCAGGGCGATGGCGTTGACCGCCATGCGGCGGTACATCGAGGTGAGCGAGGGGTCACGATCCAGCGTCGCCACCTCGTCGTCACGGTGGGCCAGCACGGCCTGCCACTTGGCGAACTCGGCCTGCGCGCACGCCGTCGCCGCGTCGGCGAGAGCGGGGCGACTGGACATGTGTCCAGTCTATCGAACAAGTGTTCGATAGACAAGGCTTTTACGTTCTGTTTTGAGGTCTTTCCTACGACCTTCCGACACGTTCGTCGCGTGCCCGTTCCATGTCGGCCGCAAGCGGATCGTGCTGATATCGGCCATCGCCGCGCAGGGCATCGATGACGTTCTGCACGGACGTCTCGTCCTTGTCCTGGCTCATCTTGACCTTGAGCGTGAAGCGGTCGATCGGGATGCGCAGGCCGACCGTGCCGCGGGCCATGGCGGCGCCGTACTCCTGGTCGAGCCACATCGGCTCGTCGACGTGCTGCTCGAAGTGCGCGACCAGCCGGGTGAGGACGCGCAGGTTCTCGTCGGCGTCGAGCATCTGCGGCACCCCGTGCAGGTGCGCCGCCGTGAAGTTCCAGGTGGGCACCTCGCTCGACCCGGGGACGTACCAGCTGGGGGAGACGTAGCCGTGGTGGCCCTGCAGCACGACGAGCACCTCTCCACCGGCTCCGAACCCGTGCAGCTTCTCGTCGGGGCGACCCACGTGGGTCAGCAGAGCGAGGTCGGGTCCCTCGTCGGGCACGTCGAGGTCGAGCAGCACCGGGTAGTGCGAGGCGACGATCTCACCGTCGTGATGGCTGACGATCGTGGCCCACGGATGCTCGGTGACCAGACGGCGCACGAGGGCTGCGTCGTCACTGAAGTAGTCGGGGTTGTGCCTCATCGCCGCGAGGCGGCCCGGGCGGCGGTGCCCGCAATCGCGTCGACGTACGTGTCGTACAGCTGCGCGGGGAGGTCGTGGCCCTTGCCGTCGATGGTGATCAGCTCGGCGTCGGGGATGGCGTCGGCGGTGGCCTGGCCGCCGGACCGATGCACCAGCGGGTCAGCGCTGCCGTGGATGACCGTGACCGGCAGGTCGAGCGTGCCGAGGGACTCGGTGCGGTCGGGCTGGGTCAGCACGGCCAGCATGTGGCGCGCCACGCCGCTGGCGATCCAGCCGCGGTCATAGGTCTCCTGGGCGCGCAGGCGCTGGTTCTCCCGGTCGGACGGGAACGCCGGCGAACCGATGACCTTCTGGGTGCGCAACGAGCGCTCGATGTAGGAGTCGCGGGTGCGTCCCGCCGAGGCGAGCATCGCCGGGATGACCTTGGGGCTCTGCCATCCGACGGTGCGCTTGCCGGTCGTGGACATGATCGACGTCAACGACAGGACTCGTTCGGGGCGGGCGATGGCCATCGTCTGGGCGATCATGCCGCCCATCGAGACGCCGGTGAGGTTGGCCTGCTCGACGCCGAGGTGGTCCAGCAGCCCGAAGGCGTCCTCGGCGAGGTCGGCCAGGCCGTAGGGCGCCGAGCCGAAGCCGACGAACGCGCGCACGACATCGATCTTGCCGACCTTGTGGTGGCGCAGCTTGGTGGAGCGCCCGGTGTCGCGATTGTCGTAACGGATGACGAACAGGCCGCGGGCGGCGAGCTTCTCGCAGAAGTCCTCGGTCCACCAGCCCATCGGCCCACCAAGCCCCATGATCAGCAGCACGGCCGGATGGTCCGAGTCGCCGAACGTCTCGAAACAGATGTCGATGCCGGACGGCAGGTGGGTGAACTGTTCTGCTGAACGCTCCATGCTCAGTGCTCGTAGTTGACTGAGGAGTAGGCCTTCAGCTTGGCCAGCTGGTGCTCGCTGGTGATCTTGCGGATCGTGCCGCTGCGCGACCGCATGACGATCGACTCGGTGATGGCCCGGCCGCCGCTGTAGCGGACACCGTGCATCAGCTCGCCGTCGGTGATGCCGGTCGCGACGAAGAAGCAGTCGTCGGCGGTGACGAGGTCGTCGGTGCCGAGGACCCGGTCGAGATCGTGGCCGGCATCGATGGCGCGCTGCTTCTCGTCGTCGTCGATGGGCCACAGCCTGCCCTGGATGACGCCGCCGATCGCCTTGATGGCGCACGCGGTGATGATGCCCTCGGGGGTGCCGCCGACGCCGACGAGCAGGTCGACGCCGGTGTCGGGTCGGGCGGCCGTGATGCCCCCGGCCACGTCGCCGTCGATGATGAACTTGATCCGAGCCCCCGCCGCGCGGATCTCCTGGACCATCTGGTCGTGGCGAGGACGGTCCAGCACGCAGACCGTGATGTCGCTGTTGCTTCGGCCCTTGGCCTTGGCCACGCGGGCGATGTTCTCGGCGATCGGCAGCCGGATGTCGACCGCGTCGGCGGCCTCGGGTCCGGCGATCAGCTTCTCCATGTAGAACACGGCCGACGGGTCGTACATGGAGCCGCGCGGCGCGACGGCCATGACGGACACGGCATTGGGCAGGCTCTTGGCGGTCAGCGTGGTGCCGTCGATCGGATCGACCGCGACGTCACAGGCGGGTCCGGTGCCGTCGCCCACGTGCTCGCCGTTGTAGAGCATGGGCGCTTCGTCCTTCTCGCCCTCACCGATCACGACGACACCGTTCATCTGCACGGTGTTGATCAGGGTGCGCATCGCGTTGACCGCGACCCCGTCGGCGCCGTTCTTGTCGCCGCGTCCGACCCAGCGGCCGGCGGCCATGGCTCCGGCCTCGGTGACGCGCACCAGATCGAGGGCGAGGTTGCGGTCGGGCGCCTGCTCGGCGGGCTGGAGGTGATCCACGAGCGACACTCTACCGGCGTCCGTAGACTGGGCCTGTGGCATCTTCGCGGGGCAACCCCGACATGGGCGACATCGTGCGCTCCATGTTGGTGATCGGCCTGATCATTCTCGGCCTGTACGGATTCGGCAAGCTGTTCACCACCACCCCGGAGGAGACGGTCTCGACCGTCGACTACGAGCAGGTGCTGGCGCAGGCGCAGGCGGGAACATCCCTGCCGTTGCTCGCCCCGACGTCGTTGCCGGACGGATGGCGGGCCACCTCGGCCCGATTCGACCCGGGCGCCGACGGCGCGGGCGGCACCTGGCACCTCGGCGTCCTGACGGACGACGACGAGTACGTGGGGATCGAGCAGACCCCACTGACCGTCGACCGTGCCGTAGACCGGTGGGCCGAGGGCAGCGACGACTCCGGGTCCAAGCAGGTGTCCGGTCGGGTGTGGTCGGTGCGGTCGGGTCCAGGCGATGAGATCGCCTACGTCGTTCGCGAGGGCGAACGCACCACG
>JBBSKV010000186.1:0-3377 GCA_038255955.1 Propionibacteriales bacterium | reverse complement strand
GCGTTCGGCGTCAGACCGGAGGCGCCGTGAAGCGCAGCTGGACGAAGCGGTCCGATCCCTGCGGCCACGACGCGAGCACCCGCGCCACCACGTCCGCGTCGCGCTCGCCAGCCTCGTAGTCGGCGACGCACCCCGGGTCGGGGGTCGTGTCGCCCCGGCGCGCACTGAAGCCGGCCACGCCCAGGACCGCGGCGCCGGCCACCAGCCGCGCCTCCACGATCGGGACGGCAGCGACCGCCGGGACGAAGATCTCGGACGGCTCGGCCATGCACACACGGTAGGCGACCGACCAGCGTCGTGGATGGGTCGCTGCCGCGCCGTTGATGCCGGCGCACGTTCGGTTACGCTTGGCCCACAGCGTTCGAGCCGTCATCAGCGGCGAGCAGCCGGAAGAACAGGGAGCCCGCTCCCCCAGTAGAACCGGACGGGTGGGCCCGTCATCGCCTTCACGAAGTGGCCACGCCCGTCTCGACGGGACGCGGCAAACGAGGTGGTACCGCGGCTCCCCGCCCCAGGGACGGTCGTCCTCGTGCGATCAGCACGAGAACGCAGGAGCCCCAGATGACGTACCCCCGCACCGGCACCGGTCGCAGCGACACCCCGACCGCCGTTCCGTCGAGCCCTCGGTTCCCCGAGATCGAAGAGCGTGTGCTGGCGTTCTGGGCCGAGGACGACACGTTCCGGGCCAGCGTCAACCAGCGCGAGACCGGCGACGACGGCGACAACGAGTTCGTGTTCTACGACGGACCGCCGTTCGCCAACGGGCTCCCCCACTACGGCCACCTGCTGACCGGCTACGTCAAGGACGTCGTGCCGCGCTACCAGACCATGCGCGGCCGCCGGGTCGAGCGCCGCTTCGGCTGGGACACCCACGGGCTGCCCGCCGAGCTCGAGGCGATGCGTCTCAACGGCATCAAGACCACCGACGAGATCGTCGAGATGGGCATCGACAAGTTCAACGACGCGTGCCGCGAGTCGGTGATGAAGTACACCGGCGAGTGGCGCGAGTACGTGACCCGCCAGGCCCGCTGGGTCGACTTCGACAACGACTACCGCACCATGAACCCCGAATACATGGAATCGGTCATCTGGGCGTTCAAGCGCCTGTACGACCAGGGCCTGGTCTACGAGGGCTTCCGCGTGCTGCCGTACTGCTGGAACGACGAGACCCCGCTGTCCAACCACGAGCTGCGCATGGACGACGACGTCTACCAGAACCGCCAGGACCCCGCGGTCACGGTGGGATTCCAGATCGAGACCGATGGCCCGTTCGCGGGCGCGAAGCTGATGATCTGGACCACCACGCCGTGGACCCTGCCCAGCAACCTGGCCGTCATGGTCGGCACCGAGATCGACTACGTGATGGTCGGGGACGACCGACTCATCTTCGCCGAGGCTCGCCTGCCTGCCTACGCCCGCGAGCTGGGCGAGGAGCCCGACGTGGTGTGGCGCGGGACCGGTGCAGATCTGCTCGGCCTGACCTACACCCCGGCGTTCAGCTACTACGCCGGCCACGAGAATGCCTTCCGCGTCGTCGCGGCCGATGACGCCGTGACCACCACCGACGGCACCGGCCTGGTGCACAGCGCCGGCGCCTTCGGCGAGGTCGACAAGGAGGTCACCGACCGCGAGGGCATCGAGCCGGTCATGCCCGTGGGCAAGGACGGCCGCTTCACCGCGCCGGTCACCGACTACGCGGGCCTGCAGGTGTTCGACGCCAACGCGCAGATCATCGACGATCTCAAGAACCACAGCGCCGCCGTCACCGCTGGCACCGTGCTGCTGCGCCGCGAGACCTACGACCACTCCTACCCGCACTGCTGGCGCTGCCGCGAGCCGCTGATCTACAAGGGCGTCTCTTCCTGGTTCGTCGAGGTCACCGCCATCAAGAAGCGCATGCTGGAGCTGAACCAGCAGATCGAGTGGGTGCCCGAGCACATCAAGGACGGCCAGTTCGGCCGCTGGCTGGAGAACGCCCGCGACTGGTCGATCACCCGCAACCGGTTCTGGGGCTCCCCCGTGCCGGTGTGGAAGAGCGACGACCCCGCGTACCCACGGATCGACGTCTACGGCTCGTTCGAGCAGATCGAGGCCGACTTCGGCCGCCTCCCCACGCGCGACGGCGAGCCCGATCTGCACCGCCCGTACGTCGACGACCTGGTGCGCCCCAACCCCGACGATCCGACCGGGAAGTCGATGATGCGTCGCGTCACCGACGTGCTGGACGTGTGGTTCGACTCCGGCTCGATGCCCTACGCCCAGGTGCACTACCCGTTCGAGAACGCCGATTGGTTCGATGGTCAAGAAGACGCGGGAGGGCACTTCCCCGGCGACTTCATCGTGGAGTACATCGGCCAGACCCGTGGCTGGTTCTACACGCTGCACATCTTGTCCACCGCCCTGTTCGACAAGCCCGCCTTCGAGGCGTGCATCAGCCACGGCATCGTGCTGGGCTCGGACGGCAACAAGATGAGCAAGTCGCTGCGCAACTACCCGGACGTGTCCGAGGTGTTCGACCGCGACGGCGCCGACGCGATGCGCTGGTTCCTGATGGCCTCGCCGATCCTGCGCGGCGGCAACCTGGTCGTCACCGAGCAGGGCATCCGCGACAGCGTGCGCCAGGTGATGATCCCGCTGTGGAACAGCTGGTACTTCTTCAGCCTGTACGCCAACCTCGCCGGGGAAGGATTCGAGGCGCGCACGGTCAGCGATGCGGCTGACCCGATGGATCGCTACATCCTGGCCAAGCTGGGCCGGTTCGTCAGCGAGATGACCACCCAGATGGACGCCTACGCCGTGGCCGACGCCTGCGAGACCACACGCGAGTTCCTCGACGTGCTCACCAACTGGTACATCCGGCGCTCGCGTGAGCGGTTCTGGCTGGCCGACGGCGAGCCGGCCGACGACACCTCGCGAGCCCCGTTCGACACGCTGTTCACGGTGCTCGAGACGGTGTGCCGGGTCACCGCGCCCCTCCTGCCGCTGACGACCGAGGAGATCTGGCGCGGCCTCACCGCTGAGCGGTCGGTGCACCTGGCCGACTGGCCCGCAGCAGACGGCTTCCCGACCGATGACGCGCTCGTGACCGGCATGGACCAGGTGCGCGACATCTGCTCGACCGGTTCGTCGATCCGCAAGGCTGCCGGGCTGCGCACCCGCCTCCCGCTGGCCTCGCTTCTCGTGGCGGTGGCCGAGCCCGATCTGCTGTCCGAGTTCGCGCCGATCATCGCCGGCGAGCTCAACGTCAAGCAGGTGCGGTTCGTCGATCTGGCCTCTGACGAAGCACAGGCGTTCGGTCTCAGCAGCAAGCTGACGGTCAATGCACGCGCCGCCGGACCGCGCCTCGGCAAGGACGTGCAGACCGCGATCAAGGGATC
>JBBSKV010000185.1:0-3445 GCA_038255955.1 Propionibacteriales bacterium | reverse complement strand
CGCCGTCCGCGAGACCCGCCGCCGCCTCTACAACGGGCCCCAACGTGCCCACATCAAGACGCGCGACCAGTACTGCCGCCAACCCGGCTGCGAATGCGGCATCCGCGACAACGACCACATCCGCGATTACCAGTACGGCGGGCTGACCGCCCTGTTCAACAGTCAAGGCCTCTGCAAGCGATCCCACACCATCAAGCACCTACCCGGCTGGCACGTCAGAACCGAAGGCCGAACCGTCCTCTGGACCACCCCCACCGGCCACACCTATCGTTCTGACCCACCACCCCTGCTCGGCCACCTGCGCCAATAGGGCGCCCTCAACGAGGCAGACGGATGCGAATCGGGCCTTTGGCGGTCGAGGGATCGACGACCGCGCCCCGCTGGGTGATCTCGACCGCGCCGCGGTCGACCAGTCTCCGAGCCGCTCGGCGCACTGGTTCCATCAGCGGGCGCCAGTCGTCGGGGGACGCTGCACGGGCGACGTCCGAAGGACAGATCGTGGAGGTGCGCGCCCGAGAATCGAGCATCGCGAGGATGCGACGTTCCAGGTCCTCGTCGGCACTGCTCACTCCGCGGCGCCGACATGCAGCGCTGCAGTAGCGGACGTCCTCCCAGTCCCGCTCCCACTTCTTGCGCCACTGGATCGTGCGCCCGCAGGACGCGCAGGTCTTGCTCGCCGGCGGCATGGGTCCAGCCTAGGAGTCCCGGCCTCGTAAGGTCAGGTCGTGATCTCCAAGGCGGACCTGCGCGCCGAGCTGCTGGCGCGCCGCCGGACGATGAGCGACGCCGAGCGTGCCGCAGCTGCCGAGGCGATCGCGCAGCACGCCGCCGCCGTCCCCGCGCTGGTGCGCGCGCGCCGGGTCGCGATCTACCTGTCCATGGCGTCCGAGCCGGGCACCGGCCCGCTGATCGAGGCGCTCCTCGCCCGTGGTGCCGAGGTCGTGGCACCCGTCTCCATGCCGGACCACACGCTGGACTGGGCCGTGATCGAGCCGGGAGCCCCGACCGTCACCGCCTCGATCGGCATGGCTGAGCCAACCGGACCACGCCTCGGACCCGACGTCCCGTCCACCTGCGACCTGATCGTGCTGCCCGCACTGGCTGTCGACCACGCGGGCCACCGGCTGGGACGCGGCGCGGGGTACTACGACCGAGCCCTCGCCGGCGTCGACGTCCCGCGCTGCGCGCTCGTGTTCGCAGATGAGCTGCTCCCGGAGGTGCCGCACGAGCAGCACGACGTGCCCATGCAGATGGCGCTGACGCCCCAGGGCCTGTTCCGCGTGCCCTGACAAAGCTACGAGCGGCGCGGGACCTCGCGGATCTCGCCGACCAGCTCCTCGAGCACGTCCTCGAGCATGATGACGCCCAGGACGGTTCCTTCGTCATCGGCGACGCGGGCCATGTGCGAACCGCGCACCTGCATGGTGCGCAGCGCGTCGTACAGACCTGAGCCGCTCTTGACCGTGGCCAGGGGTCGAAGCCACTTGTCGGCGATGACCGAGCGTCGGGCGTCGTCGGTCTCCAGCACGTCCTTGATGTGCAGGTAGCCGGACAGGTCGCCTGCGGCGTCGGCCACCGGGAACCGCGAGAACCCGGTCTCGGCGCAGGCCACCTCGACGTCGACCGGCGTGGCCGTCGGAGCGATCGTCACCAGGCTGTCGCGGGGCAGGAGGACCTGGTCGATCGTTCCGCCGCCGAAGTCGAGCGCACCGGAGACCAGCCCGTACTCCTCCTCGTCGAGCAGACCTTCGCGTCGCGACTCCTCGACCAGGCCGGCGACCTCGTCGTGGCTGTAGGTGCTGGCGACCTCGTCCTTGGGCTCGACTCCGCACAGGCGCACGAACCAGTTGGCCACACCATTCAGGGTCACCACGAACGGCTTGAGCACCGCGACGACGGCCAGCATGAAGGGGCCGAGAACCAGGGCGGCACGGTCCGGCCCGACGAGGGCCAGGTTCTTGGGCACCATCTCGCCGAGCACCACGTGGGCGAAGACCACCAGCGTCATGGCGATCACGAACGAGATCGGGTGCAGTGCACTCTCCGGCACACCCACCGCCAGGAACCCCGGCTCCATCAGGTGGGCGACCGCCGGCTCGCCGACGGCACCGAGGCCGAGCGAGCAGATCGTGATGCCCAGCTGTGCGGCGGCCATCACCTGCGTGATGTTCTCCATCGACCGCAACGCCAGCTTGGCCGTGCGGGATCCGGCTGCCGCACTCGGCTCCAGCTGGGTGCGGCGCGCCGAGATCAGGGCGAACTCGGCCGCCACGAACAGGGCGTTGAAGCCCAGCAGGACGACGGCCAGGACGACTCCGTACCAGTCACTCATCGGTGCCGCCTCCGACCGTCATGGAGACGCGTTCGACCCGACGGTTCTCCATGCGTTCGACCGTGAGGATCACCTCGATCGGTTCGAGCTCGTCGTCATCGTCGTTGGCTCCTGACGGGACCACCTGCAGCGTGACGGTGTCGCCACGCTCGCCGATGCGGCCCAGCTGGGCGTGCAGCAGCCCGCCGATGGTCTCGTAGTCCTCGTGCTCGGGCAGCGCGATGCCGGTCTGCTCCAGGACCTCGTCCGGCCGCAGCAGCCCGGACAACGACCAGGTGCCGTCGCGGCGGTGGCGGCTGCGCTCGGAGATGCGATCGTGCTCGTCGGCGATGTCGCCCACGATCTCCTCGACCAGATCCTCCAACGTGACGACGCCATCAGTGCCGCCGTACTCGTCGACCACGACCGCCATCTGCATCCCCTGGTCGCGCAGCACGGTCAGCAATGGGTCGAGCTCGATGCTGTCGGGCACGGTCGTGGCGGGATCGGCGATCTCCGACACCCGAACCGACCGACGACGCGACGGCTCTACTCCCACGGCCTGCTTGACGTGCACGATGCCCACGACGTCGTCAGGCGTGCGACCGATGACCGGGAAGCGAGAGTGGCCGGTCTCGCGGGCGGCGTCGATCACGTCGGCGGCGGTGTCGCGCGCCTCCATGAACCTCACCCGCACTCGCGGCGTGCGCACGTCGGCGGCCGTGCGGCTGCCGAACGCGATGCTGCGGGCCACCAGGTCAGCGGTCTGGTCGTCGATCGCGCCCTGGGACGCAGAGCGCAGCACCAGCGAGCGCAGCTCGACCGGGGAGCGGGCCGATCGCAGCTCCTCCTGCGGCTCCACCCCAAGCGCCCGCAGGATCGAGTTGGCCATGCCGTTGAGCGCGCGGATCGGCCACGCCATCGCGCGGGTGAATCCCCGCTGCGGCAGCTGGGTGAGCGCCGCGGTGCGCTGCGGCACGGCCAGGGCGAAGTTCTTCGGGATCAGCTCGCCCACCAGCATCGTGACGATGGTGCTCAGCGCGATGGCGATGCCGTACGAGACGCCACTCAGCGCGCCGTCTCGGAGACCGAGCCCCTCGAGCGGACTCTTCTGCAGCGTTCCGAGCGCCGGTT
>JBBSKV010000184.1:0-3546 GCA_038255955.1 Propionibacteriales bacterium | reverse complement strand
CCTCGAACGACGCCTTGATCGCATCGGCGTCATCGAGCGCGCCGATTCCGCCCAGGATGCCGCCGAGTCCGTCGTTGGGACTCAGCCCGGCGGCGGCCAGTGCCGGCCCGTGCTCGGCGAAGGTCTGGGGGAAGAACGCCCGCACGACGTGCCCGAAGATGATCGGGTCGGACACCTTCATCATCGTGGCCTTCAGGTGCACCGAGAACAGCACGCCCTCGTCCTTGGCGCGCTTGATCTGCGCCGTGAGGAACGCGTCGAGCGCTGCGGCCCGCATGACGGTGCCGTCGACGACCTCGCCGGCCAGGACCGGCAGCGACTCCTTGAGCACGACGACGGTGCCGTCAGCGGCCAGGTGCCGGATCCTCAGGGTGTCGTCGCTCTCGATCACGACGGACTTCTCGTTGGCGAAGAAGTCGTTCGTGTCCATCGTCGCGACGGCGGTCTTGGAGTCGGGACTCCAGGCGCCCATCGAGTGCGGGTGCTCCTTGGCGTAGTTCTTGACCGAGGCCGGGGCCCGGCGGTCCGAGTTGCCCTCGCGCAGCACCGGGTTGACGGCGCTTCCCTTGACCTTGTCGTACCGGGCGCGGATGTCGCGGTCCTCGTCGGTCTGCGGATCCTCGGGGTAGTTCGGCAGGTCGTAGCCCTGACCCTGGAGCTCGGTGATGGCGGCCTTGAGCTGCGGCACCGATGCCGAGATGTTCGGCAGCTTGATGATGTTGGCCTCGGGCTGCTTGGCGAGGTCGCCGAGCTCTGACAGCGCGTCGGGGACCTGCTGGTCCTCGGGAAGCCGGTCGGCGAACTGGCCGAGGATGCGGCCTGCCAGCGAGATGTCGCGGGTCTCGACCGTGACCCCCGCCTGCGAGGCGTAGGCCTGGATGATCGGGAGGAACGAGTACGTCGCCAGTGCAGGCGCCTCGTCGGTGTGGGTGTAGATGATCGTCGACTCAGCCACGGGGACTCCATTCGCGCACGTGTGGAACTCGAAAAGTTTCTTGACGTCAAGATATCTCATCGAGGGAAGGGCACTTCGCCCCGTCTCGACAGGAGGTTCCACGGTGGCATCTGGCGGCCGGGCTGTCGAGTCGTGGTCTGGCCGTCTGCGGCGCGCGACCCTTACCATCGGCCCATGACCTCAGCCGGGCTCCACGCACTCGTCGTCGACGACGAACGCCCGCTGCTCGAGGAGTTGGTCTGGATGCTGGAGCGCGACGAGCGCATCGGCGTGGTGGAGTCAGCCGGGTCAGGCACTGACGCCCTGCGGATCCTCGAGAGCGGCCACATCGATCTGGTGTTCCTGGACATCGCCATGCCCGGGCTCAACGGCCTGGAGATCGCGGGACTGCTCAGTCGGTTCAAGCAGCCGCCGGCCGTCGTGTTCGTCACGGCTCACGAGGCCCATGCCCTGGAGGCGTTCGAGCTGAATGCTGCGGACTACCTGCTCAAGCCGATCCGGGAGGAGCGCCTGCGCGAGAGCGTGCGGCGGGTGTGCGACGCCGATTCGGTGCCGGCCGAAGCCGAGACGTCGATCGCCGTCGAGCTCGGCGGGGTGACCCGCTTCGTGCAGCGATCGTCGGTGGCCCTCGTGGAGGCACAGGGCGACTACGTCCGTCTGCACACCACCGACGGCGCCAGCCACCTGATCCGCACCCCGCTGTCCGCGCTCGCCCAGACGTGGGCCGACGCCGGCTTCGTGCGGGTGCACCGCAGCCACGTGGTGAATCTGGCCCACGTGCGTGAGGTGCACGTGCAGGCCGGCCACTGCAGCGTCCTGGTCGATCTCGGTGGTCTCACCACCGAGATCCAGGTGGCGCGCCGGCACACCCGCACCCTGCGCGAGCTGATTCACGAGCGAGTCCCCCGGTCGAGGTCGACCACGTGAGCGACGATCCGCAGCAGTACACGGGTCGGGTCCGCGTCACCAGCCCGATGGTGACGGCACCGCGGCACGTGCGCCGCTCCGTGCGTCAGGAGATCGACGAGTCGACCGGCGTGGGCGAGGTCTACATGCGTTCCCTGATCCGCTCGCAGCTGCGCGCCGCCCTGACGGTGGTCACGACGCTGCTGCTGTCGATCGGGATGCTGCCGGTCGTCTTCCTGACCGTCGACACCTCGACGTCCACCCGGGTGTTCGGCGTGCCGCTGCCCTGGATCCTGCTGGGCGTCGTGGTCTACCCCTTCCTGTGCGTCATCGGCTGGCTGTACGTGCGGCAGGCCGAGCGGGCCGAGGCCGACTTCAGCGAGCTCGTCGAGTCCGGCGCGACCCCCGACTGATGCGCACCGCGTGAACACGACCTACGGCATCCTGGCGATCGCACTCGTCGCGGTGGCCACCCTCGGCATCGGCGCCTTCGGCCTGCGCGTCAGTCGCACCACCAGCGACTTCTACGTCGCGTCCCGGTCGGTCAGCCCGGTCTGGAACAGCTCGGCCATCGGCGGCGAGTACCTGTCGGCCGCCTCCTTCCTCGGGGTCGCGGGCCTGGTGCTGGCCCACGGTGCCGACATGCTGTGGTACCCGATCGGATGGACCGCGGGCTACCTGCTGCTGCTGGTCTTCGTCGCCGCCCCGTTGCGCCGGTCCGGCGCCTACACGATCCCGGACTTCGCCCAGATGCGGCTTGGATCGATCGCCGTGCGTCGCGTCGCCAGCGTGCTCGTGGTCGCCGTGGGATGGCTGTACCTGATGCCGCAGTTCCAGGGCGCCGGACTCACGATGCGCACCGTGACCGGAGCTCCGGGATGGGTCGGCACCGTCCTGGTGGCCGTCATCGTCGTGGTCACCGTGGTCTCCGGCGGCATGCGCAGCATCACCTTCGTGCAGGCCTTCCAGTACTGGCTCAAGCTGACCGCTCTGCTGATCCCGGTGTTCTTCCTGCTGCACGCATGGACCGATGACGGCCGGCCGTCGCCCGTCGCGCCCGAGGACTGGTTCAGCCCGTTCGGCGCGACCGACCCGACCAGCCTCTATCTGACCTACTCGGTGCTGGTGGCGACGTTCTTCGGCACCATGGGCCTGCCGCACGTGGTCGTGCGCTTCTACACCAACCCCGACGGCCATGCCGCCCGTCGCACCACCCTGATCGTGCTGGGTCTGCTCGGCGTCTTCTATCTGCTCCCCACCATCTACGGGGTCCTCGGTCGCATCTACGCCAGCGACCTCGTCGCCGAAGGGCGTTCCGACGCCGTCGTGCTCGAGCTGCCGTCGCGGATGCTGGGAGGTTCCACCGGCGAGGTGCTGGCCGCCATGCTGACGGCCGGTGCGTTCGCCGCCTTCCTGTCGACGTCGTCCGGCTTGACGATGTCGGTCGCCGGCGTCATCGGCCAAGGCCTCGCGCGCGGACGACTCGGAGGCGTCGCGGCATTCCGCCTCGCCGCCCTCGGCTGCATCCTGGTGCCGGTGGGTCTGGCCCTGTCCGCAGAGCGGATCCCGGTGGCGAACTCGGTCACGTTCGCCTTCGCCCTCGCCGCCTCGACGTTCTGTCCCCTGCTGGTGCTGGGCGTGTGGTGGCGCGGCCTGACCGATGCCGGCGCCATCGCCGGCCTGAT
>JBBSKV010000183.1:0-3576 GCA_038255955.1 Propionibacteriales bacterium | reverse complement strand
CTCGGTCAGGTGGGGCCGCGACGTGTGGCCGCCCCGACCGGACAGCACGACGTGGATGCGGTCGGCGGCCGCCGTGATGGTCCCCTCGCGCACGCCCACCTGGCCGACGTCCAGCGTCGGGTCGCAGTGCAGGGCGAAGATCCGCGACACGCCTTTCAGCGCCCCCTCGGAGATCAGCCTCAGCGCACCGCCGGGCATCACCTCCTCGGCGGGCTGGAAGATCAGCCGCACCCGGTTGGGCAGCGGCTCGCGGCGATGCGCCTCCGACAGCGCCACGGCGGCGCCGATGAGCGCCGAGACGTGCAGATCGTGACCGCACGCGTGGGCGACTCCGGGAACGCTGGACCGCCAGGGGTCCTGCGAGGTGTCGTCGACCGGGAGCGCGTCCAGATCGGCGCGCAACGCGACGATGGGGCCCTCCGACGGTCCGACCTCGGCCATCAGTCCGGTGCCCTCGAACCGTTCGTAGGCGATGCCGAGCTTGTCCATCCAGGTGGCGACCACGTCCGTGGTGCGTTCCTCGGCCCACGACAGCTCGGGGTAGGCGTGCAGGGAACGCCTGAGCTCGATCAGGTCGGGGGTCACGACCTCGATCGAGTGAGCGAGTGACGCAGACAGGGACATCACGCCAGTTTACGCCTCGAGAGCGTCAGTGATCTGCGCGATGGTCTCGTCGGCCAGCGAGGACAGCTTCGGCTTCACGACCAGCGGCGCGATGAACTTGGCGATTCCGTGAAACACGAAGTCGGCGCGGTACTGGATCTGGGTGCGCTCGCCCTGGCGCGTGAAGGTCATGGTGTCCGTGGCGGTCGAGGACGTGTTGGTGCCTTGGCAGGAGAAGAAGGTTGGACGGTCGAAACCGATCGTTCGGTAGGTCAGCTCGACCTCACGACCCATGAATGACGAGCGGTTGCGGTAGGTGGTGCCCAGTCCACCGTCACCACCGGTGCGGGTCGTCTCGAGCGTGCCGGGATCCCACTCCTTGGTGTTCTCGAAGTCGCTGAGGTAGTCGAAGACCTCGTCGATGGGCCGATCGACGATGAACGTGCGCTCCACATGCATGGAACCCACGCTAGCCCCAGCCCGGTCGTCCGGCACCTCAGCCGATGAACGGCACGGTGTCCTCCGGCGCCACGACGGATCCGCGCCGGCGGCGCTCGCGCAGGCGGGCCATCGTCGCCGAATCCTGACGCACGAACCAGACCGCACACCCGGCAATGCCGAGACCGGCCAGCACGCCGCTGAGGACGAGTGCCGTCCGCGGACCGAAGAGCTCGGCGATCCACCCGATGAACGGGGCTCCCAACGGGGTGCTGCCCAAGAAGACCATCAGGTACAGCGCCGCCACCCGGCCCCGCATCGACGGCGCCGACGTCAGCTGCACCAGAGCGTTGGCGGTCGTGACGGTGGTGAGGACGGTCAGTCCGATGAGCGGCATCACGAAGGCGTACGCCAGGTAGGTCGGCATCAGGGCCGACGTGACCTGCACGACGCAGAAGGCCAGGCCCGCGCCCACCACGAACCGCAGACGCGGGCGGGGGCGACGGGCGGCCAGCAACGATCCCACCAGCGAGCCGATCGCAACCAGCGAGCCCAGGATGCCGAACTCCTGGGCTCCGCGGCCGAAGACCTCGGTGACCATGAGGGCCGTCGTGATCTGGAAGTTGAGCCCGAACATGCCCAGGAAGAAGACGCAGCCCAGCAGCAGCCGCAGATCGGGACGGCCGCGCACGTAGATCACGCCGTCGCGCACCGCACCCCGCCGCATCGGACGCGCGGGCATGGCGCGCAGGCGCTCGGGGTCGAGCATGCGCAGGGCCAGCAGCACGAATCCGTAGCTCAACGCGTTTCCGGCGATCACGTACCCGGTCGCCCCGACGCCCGACCCCAAGGCGGCGATCATCAGGCCGGCCACCGCGGGACCGATCAGCCGGCCGGAGTTGAAGGACGCCGAGTTCAGTGCCACGGCGTTGCTGAGCTGGTCCGGGTCGACCATCTCGGCGACGAAGGACTGCCGGGCGGGCGCCTCGAAGGCCCGCGCCGTGCCGAAGCAGAAGGCCAGCACGTACACCTGCCACAGCTGGACCACCCCGAGGACGGCCAGCAGCCCCAGTGCCGCCGAGGGCACCGCCATCCCGAGCTGCAGCCAGCTCATCATCGTGCGCTTGGAGAATCGATCGGCCAGTGCTCCGGCGATCGGGGAGAACAACAGCGACGGCAGCATCTGCAGCGCGATCGCGAAACCGACGGCCGATCCACTTCCGGTCATCTCCAGCACCAGCCACGTCTGCGCCGTGTTCTGCAGCCAGGTGCCGATGTTGGACAGCAACGCTCCCCCCGCGTACACGCGATAGTTGCGCACGCCGAGGGCGCTGAACGTCGTCCTCACGCGTCGGCGATCGGCTTGGCGGTCACGCCCGCGGCGACGGCGTCGTCCCAGGTGTCGATGTCGGCGGTGCTGCCGCCCGGGACGTCGACGACGTGCGGGCCGAGGTCGGCCAGCAGCGATCGCACCGATGCCCCGTGCAGCGACGCATGGCTCTCGACGGCGGCCCGCAACGCCGCCACCCGGTGGGCGCCGGCGAGGTACTGGACCCGGTCGCCGTCGCGCGCCAGCACACCGGGCGCGCTGGCGGGCGCCGATGCGAGCCTGTCGAGCAGGGTCGGCAGCGCGGCGGCGATGCCGGGCATGTCGCAGGCCAGCACCACGACGACGCTCGGGCCGTCACCCAGCGCCCGCACACCGGCGCCGATGGCGGCAGCCGGTCCCCCACCGACGGGTTTCTCGCGCACGAACGTGACCCGTTGATCGGTGCTGGTCTCCTTCGGGGCGGCCCCGACCACCACGACCCGCCGGGCCCCGGACACCGCGTCAAGCGTTCGCTCCAGCAGGGTGCGCCCGTCGATGCGCAGCGACGCCTTGTCCGCACCGTCCAGACGGGTGGCTGCACCGCCGGTCAGGATGATCGCATCGAAGTCCAGGAGGCTACTGTGCCTGCCCGCAGGGTGACCGCGCACCTGAGCGCCTCTTCGAGGCTCGTGGTACTCATGAGTCATGGGTCGGATTACCGCGCGTCGTCGCGTGTCGCGAGTGGTCGTCGGTCAACCTTTCACCGGTCAGCGCGAGGACGTGCTCGCGGTCGAGGAGCCGCTGGAGATCCGGGTGGCCGGCAAGCCGTTCAGCATCACGATGCGCACGCCCGGCCACGACTTCGAGCTCAGTACCGGGTTCCTGATGTCCGAGGGAGTGCTCACGTCCCGCCAGGACCTGCAGGCCATCCGGTACTGCGCTGGGGTGGACGACGACGGACTCAACACCTACAACGTCCTCGAGGTCTCCCTCGCCCCCGGCGTCGAGCCGCCCAGCACGGATCTGGCCCGGCACGTCTACACCACCAGCTCGTGCGGCGTGTGCGGCAAGGCGAGCATCGACGCGGTCCGCACGCTGTCCTCGCACCCGGTCGCCGCGGACTCCCTGCGGGTGGACGCCAGCTTGCTGACCATGCTTCCGCACCGGCTGCGGTCGGACCAGGACGTCTTCGAGCGCACCGGCGGAGTGCACGCAGCCGCCCTGTT
>JBBSKV010000182.1:0-3598 GCA_038255955.1 Propionibacteriales bacterium | reverse complement strand
TGCGGCTCAACGACGCGAGCATCACCGAGGTCATCATCGCCACCGATCCGAACCTCGAGGGCGAGGCGACGGCCACCTACCTGATCCGCCAGCTCTCCACGCTCGGCATCCGGGTCAGCAAGCTCGCCAGCGGCCTGCCGGTCGGCGGCGACCTCGAGTACGCCGACGAGCTCACCCTCGGTCGTGCCTTCGAGGGCCGCACCTCGATCGCGTCGGCGACCGCGCCAGCCTGATCGGTCTGGCCTGATCGCTCCGGCCTGGGCGGTCGCGTCGCTCGCTGGCGTGCGGCACACTCGAGGGATGACTGATTCCCCCAACTTCAGCGACCTGTCCGCCGTCTTCATCAACGCGACCTTGAAGAAGTCGCCGGACATGAGCCACACCGACGGCCTCGTCACCAAGAGCGCGGACATCATGCGGAGCCACGACGTCGCGGTGACCGAGATCCGCGCGATCGACCATCCCATCGCCACCGGCGTCTACCCCGACATGACCGAGCACGGGTGGGAGGTCGATGCGTGGCCCGAGATCAGCGAGAAGATCGCGGCCGCCGAGATCCTCGTGCTGGCCGGGCCCATCTGGCTGGGCGATAACAGCAGCGTCATGAAGCAGGTCATCGAGCGGCTGTACTCCGAGTCGGGGATCCTCAACGACGCGGGCCAGTCCGTCTTCTACGGGAAGGTCGGCGGCTGCCTGATCACCGGCAACGAAGACGGCATCAAGCACTGCGCCATGGACATCTTGTACTCGCTGCAGCACGTGGGCTTCACGATTCCGCCGCAGGCCGACGCCGGCTGGATCGGCGAGGCCGGGCCCGGCCCGTCCTACCTCGACGAGGGATCGGGCGGCCCCGAGAACGACTTCACGAACCGCAACACGGCCTTCATGACCTACAACCTGCTGCACACGGCTCGCATGTGGAAGGACGCCGGCGGCATCCCGACCTACGGCAACCGCCGCGATGTCGAGCAGGACACCTGGGCCAACCCCGAGTACCGCTAGGGGGCAGCACGGCGGGGTCAACGGGTGGTCGGCAGGAACTGGCCGTCTCGCCGCCGGAATCCGGCTCCGTGAACCGCTGGACGGACCGGTAGAGTGGGCCCCGCGCAGCGTCGCGCACCCGTATCCGTTTGAACAAGGATTGTCTCGTGGGCATTGTCGTCCAGAAGTACGGCGGCTCCTCGGTTGCCGACGCCACCAGCGTCAAGAGGGTCGCACAGCGCATCGTCGCGACCAAGAAGGCCGGTCACGACGTCGTCGTCGTGGTCTCGGCCATGGGCGACACCACGGACGACCTCATCGACCTCGCCAACGAGGTCTCACCGCTGCCCACGGCGCGCGAGCTGGACATGCTGCTCACGGCGGGCGAGCGCATCTCGATGGCCGTGCTGGCCATGGCCATCGGCAGTCTCGGTCACGAGGCCCGGTCCTTCACCGGATCGCAGGCGGGAGTCATCACCGACTCGGCCCACGGCCGCGCCAAGATCATCGACGTCACGCCGGGGCGCATCCAGACGGCGCTCGCCGAGGGCGCCATCGCGATCGTGGCTGGATTCCAGGGCGTCTCGCAGACCACCAAGGACATCACCACGCTGGGCCGGGGAGGCTCGGACACCACCGCCGTCGCACTGGCAGCGGCGCTGAACGCTGACGTCTGCGAGATCTACACCGATGTCGACGGCATCTTCACCGCCGATCCCCGCATCGTGCCCAGCGCCCGTCAGATCCCGAAGATCTCCTACGAGGAGACGCTCGAGATGGCGGCAAACGGAGCCAAGATCCTGCACCTGCGCTGCGTGGAGTACGCGCGCCGCAACGACATCCCCATCCACGTGCGCTCGTCGTTCTCCGAACGTCCCGGCACGTGGGTGGTCCGAACCGAGGACGTGGACACCATGGAACAAGCCATCATCAGCGGCGTCGCGCACGATCGCAGCGAAGCCAAGATCACGGTGGTCGGCGTGCCCGACAAGGTGGGCTTCGCCGCCTCGATCTTCAACGCCTTGGCTGAGGCGCAGATCAACATCGACATGGTGGTGCAGAACGTCTCGGCCGCAGCCACGGCGTTGACCGACATCTCCTTCACGCTGCCACGGGCCGACGGCCAGACCGCGATGACCGCCCTCGCGCGGCTGCAGGACACCGTCGGCTACGGCCGCCTGCAGTACGACGACAGCGTCGGCAAGGTGTCGATCGTCGGAGCCGGCATGCGCTCCGAGCCCGGCATCACGGCACGCTTCTTCCGGGCGCTGGCCGACGTCGGCGTCAACATCGAGATGATCTCCACCTCGGAGATCCGCATCTCGGTCGTCGTCGCCGAGGCCCATGTCGACGCTGCGGTCAATGCGGCCCACGCGGAGTTCAACCTCGGCAGCGACGAGGTCGAAGCCGTCGTCTACGGAGGGACCGGTCGATGACTTCCATCGGAATCGTCGGCGCCACCGGCCAGGTCGGTGTCGCCATGCGCAGCATCCTGGAAGAGCGGGACTTCCCCGCCGACCAGGTGCGCTTCTTCGCCTCGGCGCGCTCGGCAGGCAAGACCCTGTCGTACCGCGGCGAGCAGATCGTGATCGAGGACGCCGAGACCGCCGACCCGACCGGGCTGGACATCGCGCTGTTCTCGGCCGGCGCCACCACCTCGCGCGCCCACGCACCCCGGTTCGCCGACGCCGGCGTCACCGTGGTCGACAACTCCTCGGCGTTCCGCAAGGACCCCGCCATCCCGTTGGTGGTCAGCGAGGTCAATCCAGGCGACATCCCGGCCGGTGACGGCCCGGGCGGTCGCGGCATCATCGCGAACCCGAACTGCACCACCATGGCTGCCATGCCGGTGCTGAAGCCGCTGCACGATGCCGCTGGCCTGATCCGGCTCGTCGTCAGCAGCTACCAGGCCGTGTCCGGATCAGGCATCGCTGGAGTGCGCGAGCTGCACGACCAGGCGCTCGCCGTCGTGGAGAAGGCCGATGAGCTGGCCTACGACGGTTCGGCCCTCACCTTCCCGGCACCGCAGGTCTACGTCGACTCGATCGCGTTCAACGTGCTGCCGATGGCGGGCTCGGTCGTCGACGACGGATCCTTCGAGACCGACGAGGAGCAGAAGCTCCGCAACGAGACTCGCAAGATCCTGGGCATCCCAGACCTGCGGGTCGCCGGCACCTGCGTGCGGGTGCCGGTGTTCACGGGGCACTCGCTGTCCATCAATGCCGAATTCGCCGACGACCTCACCGTCGCCCGGGCCACCGAGCTGCTCGCCGCTGCCCCGGGCGTGCAGCTGGCCGACGTTCCCACGCCGCTGCACGCCGCTGGCGCCGATCCGAGCCTGGTGGGCCGGATCCGCCAGGACCAGTCGGTCGACGGCGACAAGGGCCTCGTGCTGTTCGTTTCCGGTGACAACCTGCGCAAGGGAGCAGCCCTCAACACCGTCCAGATCGCCGAGCTCCTGCTGCGCTGACCCGCGCCAAGCGTCAACCCAGCAGGTTGACGAAGGCGTCCAGGGCCGAGGGATCAGCCAGCGCGCCGGGCGCGGCAGCCTGCTCGATCGGCACGCCCTGCAGGATCTTCTTGACCGGGACCTCGAGCTTCTTGCCCGACAACGTGC
>JBBSKV010000181.1:0-3603 GCA_038255955.1 Propionibacteriales bacterium | reverse complement strand
GAGGACCGGCTGCGCACCCGCTTCGAGTGGGGCCTGATCACCGACGTCCAGGCGCCCGACCTCGAGACCCGCATCGCCATCCTGCGCAAGAAGGCCTGGGGCGAGCGGCTGCAGGTGCCCGACGCCGTGCTCGAGTTCATCGCCAGCAAGGTGCAGACCAACATCCGCGAGCTCGAGGGTGCGCTCATCCGGGCCACTGCCTTCGCCAATCTGCAAGGCACTACTGTCGACCTGCCGCTGGCCCAGATCGTGCTCAAGGACCTGGTCGCCGAGGGCGAGGAGCCCGACATCACCGTGTCGATGATCATGGCGCAGACCGCGTCCTACTCCGAGTTCACGATCGACGACCTCTGCAGCGCCAACCGCAGCCGCAACCTGGTCCTCGCCCGGCAGATCGCGATGTACCTGTGCCGCGAGCTCACCGACATGTCCCTGCCCAAGATCGGTCAGGAGTTCGGGGGCCGCGACCACACCACGGTGATGCACGCCGATCGCAAGATCCGCAAGCTGATGGCCGAGAAGCACGCCGTGTACAACCAGGTCACCGAGCTCACCGCCCGCATCAAGCAGCAGGCACGTCAGCCGTGATGCTGCAACGCCCGGCGCGTTCACCCGTGCCACCCCCGAGCGCCATGCACATCTGGGGACGAGCCTGTGGGCAAGTCCGGAAAAATCGTGGACAGCAGGCCTCGACGTGTGAACGACATGTGCAGGCGCTCACACGATCCACAGGAGCTGGTAGTTTCTCCGCCCGGTCCCACACATGTTGTCCACGGGCACTTTCGCTGCCAGAACAACACAAAATCAGGTTGTCCACGGTTTCCACAGAGGCTACGACTACTACTGTCCCTCTTCAGCACCGCATGACCAGCAGAAATCACCTCGTGCACCACCTGGGGACAGCCGATCAGCGGCCTCACCTGACTTCCTGCGCGGCCCTCGAGCGTGACAAGATGCAGATCCTGACCCCCGTGGATCCACCCCACGACCCGAAAGGCCGCACCACGTGAAGTTCCGCATCGATCGCGACACCTTCGCCGACGCCGTCGCGTGGACCGCACGCAGCCTGCCGAACCGCCCGAGCGTCCCGGTCCTCGCCGGTCTGCTGATCGAGTCGTCCGCCGATGGCCTGACGTTGTCCGGGTTCGACTACGAGACGTCCACCCGCGCCACGCTCCCGGCCGAGGTCTCGGCCGACGGCCGTGTGTTGGTCTCGGGTCGGCTGCTCGCCGAGATCGTGAAGTCGCTGCCGGCCAAGCCTGTTGACGTCTCGCTGGACGGAACCAAGGTCCAGGTCGTGTGCGGCAGTGCGCGATTCAGCCTGCAGACGATGCCGGTGGAGGAGTACCCGCAGCTGCCGCAGATGCCCACCGCGTCGGGCACCGTCAAGGCCGAGACGTTCGCCACCGCCGTGTCGCAGGCCAGCGCGGCCGCTGGCCGCGACGACATGCTGCCGCTGCTCACCGGCGTGCGGCTCGAGCTCGAGGGCTCGACCATCTCCTTGATGGCCACCGACCGGTTCCGTGCCAGCCTGCGCGACCTGGAGTGGCACCCCGAGAAGTCCGACCTGTCGGCCCGGGCCCTGGTGCCCGCCCGCGTGCTCGGTGAGACGGCCCGCTCGCTCACCAATGGCGGCGACGTCACGATCGCGGTCTCGGCTGGGGAGTCCGGCGACGGGTTGATCGGTTTCGAGGGCACCGTGGGCAATGGCACGCGCCGCACCACCACCCGGCTGCTGGAGGGCGACTTCCCGCGAGTGCGCCAGCTCTTCCAAGCGCAGGCCGAGACGGTGGCCTACGTCGACACCCACGCGTTCGTCGACTCGGTCAAGCGCGTCGCGCTCGTGGCCGAGCGCAACACGCCGGTGCGACTCACCTTCGCCGACGGCGTCCTGCTGCTCGAGGCCGGCAGTGGCGACGAGGCCCAGGCGTCCGAATCGGTCGAGGCGACCATCAACGGCCCCGACATCTCGATCGGCTTCAATCCCACGTACCTGCTCGAGGGTCTGGGCGTCATGTCCGAGCCGGTCGTGCACCTGTCGTTCACGCAGCACACCAAGCCTGCCGCCATCTCGGGTGTCCGGGAGATCGGCGCCGATCCAGATGGCGCCTTCCGCTACCTGATCATGCCGGTACGACTGCAGAGCTAGAACCCTCCACAACGTAGGAGTCACCGATGGACATCGGAATGGTAGGACTCGGCAAGATGGGTGGCAACATGCGCACCCGCCTGCGCAACGCCGACGTCACGGTCGTGGGATACGACCGCAACCCGGACGTCTCGGACGCTGAGTCGTTGGCCGACATGGTCCAGCAGCTCTCGGCACCGAAGATCGTGTGGGTCATGGTGCCGTCCGGCGACATCACCCGTTCCACCGTCACCGAGCTGCTGGATCTGCTGGACGAGGGCGACGTGATCGTCGACGGCGGCAACTCTCGATGGACCGATGACGAGAAGCACGCGGCACTCGCCGCCGAGAAGAACATCGGCTACATCGACTGCGGTGTCAGCGGCGGTGTCTGGGGCCTGGAGAACGGCTACGCCCTGATGGCCGGAGGCACCGAGGACGACATCGCCAAGGTGCAGTTCGCGTTCGACGCGCTCAAGCCCGAGGGCGAGTCCGGCTTCGTGCACGCGGGTCGTGTGGGCGCCGGACACTTCTCCAAGATGGTCCACAACGGCATCGAGTACGCCATGATGCAGGCCTACGCCGAGGGCTACGAGCTGCTCGAGAAGGTCGACGCGGTCGACAACGTCACCGCCGTGTTCGACTCGTGGCGCGAGGGGACCGTCGTCCGCTCGTGGTTGCTCGACCTGCTCGTCAAGGCGCTCGAGGACGATCCCGGCCTCAGCCAGGTGCGCGGCTACGCCGATGACTCCGGTGAGGGTCGCTGGACCGTCGAGGCCGCCATCGACCACGCGGTGCCGGTGCACACCATCGCTGCGTCGCTGTTCGCCCGGTTCACCTCGCGCCAGGAGGAGTCGCCGGCGATGCAGGCCGTCGCCGCGATGCGCCAGCAGTTCGGCGGGCACGCCGTCCGCGCCGCGGCCGAGGCCGGGCACGACCCCGACAAGGCCTGACCCGGCAGCGTGTACGTCAGTCGACTCACTCTCCACGACTTCCGGTCGTATCCGCAGGCAGATGTCGAGCTGGATGCCGGGCCCGTCTGCTTCGTCGGCGCGAACGGCCAGGGCAAGACCAACCTGGTCGAGGCGATCGAGTACATCTCCCGGCTGGACTCCCACCGGGTCTCCAGCGACGTGCCGCTGGTGCGAGCGGGAGCCGATCGCGCCGTCGTGCGCGCCGAGGTGGTGCGCGGTGACCGGACGGCGCTGCTCGAGCTGGAGATCATCCCCGGCAAGTCCAACCGCGCGCGCATCAACCGCGGCGATCTGCCGCGCGTCCGCGACCTGGTGGGCGTCCTGCGCACCGTGACCTTCTCGCCAGGAGATCTGGACCTGGTCAAGGGCGATCCCTCGGACCGCCGGCACTTCCTGGACGCGCTGCTCGTGCTGCGCACGCCCCGGCTGGGCGGGGTGAAGGCCGACTTCGACCGCGTCCTGCGCCAGCGCAACACCTTGCTGAAGACGGCGGGGCGCAGG
>JBBSKV010000180.1:0-3647 GCA_038255955.1 Propionibacteriales bacterium | reverse complement strand
TCGAAGACGGCGATCGTCGTCGGCGCGCTGGCGGCGCTGTACGGCTCGATGGGGCTGGGCCAGGCCGTGCAGAACGCGGCCAACATCGCGTGGTCGGTGCCGCGCAACAGCCGCGCCAATCCCTTCCTGCTGCGCTTTCGCAGCCTGGTGCTGCTCTCCATCGGCGGCATCGGGATCCTCGCCCTCGCCATCGCCAGCTCGGTGCTCGCCAACCCCGACGCGATGGGCACCGACATGGCGCCCACCATCGGTGTCCTGTCACGGGTCATCGGCTACGTGCTGACCCTGGCCATCTTCGTGGCCATCTTCCGGCTGATCAGCCTGCGCCGGGCCAAGACCCGGGCCGTGCTGCCCGGCGCGCTCGTAACGGCCGTGCTGTGGCAGGGCCTGCAGGTGGTGGGCAACACCTACGTGACCGAGGTGATCGGCAAGGCCAACCAGGTCAACCAGACGTTCGCGCTGGTGCTGGGTCTGATCGGCTTCATCTACATCGCGATGATCATGGTGACGCTCGGCCTGGAGGTCAACGTGGTGCTGCGGCGCCACCTGTACCCGCGCGCACTGCTCACGCCGTTCACCGACAACGTCGTGCTGACCGAGGCCGATCAGAAGGCCTACATCGCCTACGCCAAGTCCCAACGCCACAAGGGCTTCCAGAACGTGGTCGTCACCTTCCGCGAGGGCGAGGAGGCGCTGCCCACTAGGGTGGGGACCGACGATCCCACTCCGAAGACGTAAAGGTGACGACATGCCCACGGGCAAGGTGAAGTGGTACGACACAGAGAAGGGCTTCGGCTTCCTCAGCCGCGAGGACGGCGAGGACGTCTACGTCCGCGCCGACGCGCTGCCTGAGGGCACCGCCAGCCTCAAGGCCGGCACCCGTGTCGAGTTCGGCATCGTCTCCGGCGGCCGCGGCGACCAGGCCCTGCAGGTGCGTCTGCTCGACCCGGCCACGTCGGTGTCCCGCGCCCAGTCGCAGGCTCGTCGCAAGGATCCCGACGCGCTCGCCGTCATCGTCGAGGACCTCATCCGCATGCTCGACGACATCGGTGAGGGCTACCGCCACGGACGTCACCCCGACCGTCAGCACGCCAAGCCGATCGCCCAGGTTCTGCGCGCCGTCGCCACCGAGCTCGAGCTCTAGCCCCACCTCAACCAGCGGGGTTGGGGCGCGGAGGCTTCTGCTCGGACGCTCGGGTGAGCACGAAGGTCAGCCAGACGATCAGCATCGCGGCGACCAGAAGCAGGCCGAGGCGTGGGCTGGCGCCCACGGTGAACAGGCCGATGCCGATCAGCCCGCCGATGACCCACGACAGCTGCAGCAACGTCTCGGAGCGCGCGAACATCGAGGTGCGCACGTTCTCGCGCACGTCGCGCTGGATCAGGGCATCCAGACTGAGCTTGCCCAGCGACTGGCACAGGCCGACGGTGAGGCCGAGGATCACGGCCGTCCACCAGGTGAACAGCACGCCGATGGTCGCCATGACGGTGACGTCCAGCACCAGCACCGCGATGACGACGCGTTCGGGCAGGCGTGACTTGAGCACGTTGCCCAGCACGATGCCCAGGGTGTTGCCGACGCCCGCGCCGCCGATCACCAGACCGAGCAGGATGGTCGGGTTGCCGTCCCAGCCGAGCGACGCCGGTGGCTCACGCAGGCGGAAGGCCATGACGATGGTGAGGAACCCGGAGAGCAGTCGCAGACCGGAGTTGCTGCGCAGTCCGTTGACGACGGCGTGGGTGATGATGATGCCGCGCCGCTGGTTGTCGCGGTCCTGCGACGGATCGGCGATGGCCGACAGGTCGACCTGCTCCTCGCCCTCGCTGGAGTCGACCCGGGCCGGCAGCAAGACGGCCAGGACCGTGCCGACCACGAACAGCAGGGCGGCGTACCGCAGCGACCACGGCGCCCCGATCACGGCTGCGAGGCCGGCGAGCGGCGCCGAGATGGCGGCGGCCGCGGTGCCGGTCAGGGAGATGCGCGAGTTGGCCTTCACCAGGGTGAAGTCGGCCGGCAGGATGCGGGGGACCGCTGCGGCGCGGGTGACGCCGTAGGCCTTGGAGGAGACCAGGCAGCCGAGCGCGGCGATGAAGAACACGGCCGAGGTCTGGTCACCGGACACGGCGCCTGCCAGCACCCAGCAGCAGAACGCGCGCACGGCCAGCGTCGCGCCGATCGCCCAGCGACGACCGCGGCGGAACCGGTCGAGGAACGGTCCGATCAGGGGCGCGACGATGGCGAACGGCAGCATCGTGATCACCAGGAACAGCGCCACCTGCCCCGTGGCCTCGTCGGTGGGGACGGTGAAGAACAAGGTGCCGGCCAAGGAGATCGCGACGGCGGCGTCGCCTGCGGTGTTGAACGCGTGCAGCTCCAGCAGGCGGGACAGGCCGCTCTCACCCGCACCCCCGGAGTGGGTGAAACGTCGCGCGCCGCGAAATGCCGCGGTCCCGCCACGCCCCACAGCCCGCCCCATGCCCGCGGACGCCCGGCCGATGCGCTGCGCCGGTGTGGCGTCAGGGTTCGGGTCGGTCTCGTCCTCGACGGGATGAAGACGGCGGGTGCCGTCCATGTCCTCGTCCTGCATGTGCTCCATCCTGCCTCACCCCACGGCGGGCGCGACCCGTGACGTGGGTGACAATGGCACCATGCCCGAATCGATCGACGTGCCCGACGCGCCGCTGGCCGCCGCCATCGACATCGCCCGCGCAGCGGCAGCCGCGACGGCCGATCCCGACCCCGTGGGAGACCACCTCGGGGTCGTCGCCGATGGCGAGCGCCTTGCCTCGCACCACTTCGGCTGCACCGCCGCCGGCTACCTCGGCTGGTACTGGTCGGTGAGCATCTCGCGAGCCCCCGACGCCGACACGATCACGGTCAACGACGTCGTGCTGCTGCCCGGCGACGAGGCCATCACGGCGCCGTCGTGGACGCCCTACAAGGAGCGCATCCGCCCCGGCGATCTGAGCCCCGGCGACGTGCTGCCTCCCGAGGACGACGACCTGCGCCTCGTCCCCGCGTGGAGCGCCGGTGACGGCGAGGAGCAGACGCCCGACCGCTTCTTCGCCCAGGAGATCGGCCTCGGCCGCGAATGGGTGCTGTCGATCGAGGGCCGTGAGATGGCCGCCGATCGATGGCACGGCGGCGACCAGGGCCCGGACACCGCGATGGCCAAGGAGTCCAAGGGTGTGTGCGGAGACTGCGGCTTCCTCATCAGCCTGGCCGGCCCGTTGTCCGACCGCTTCGGCGTCTGCGGCAACGGCATGGCCAACGCCGACGGGCAGGTGGTCTCCCTGGAGCATGGCTGCGGCGCCCACTCGGGGGCCCGGCTCAAGCGGTCGGCCTCGGCGCCGGCGCTTCCCCCGCCCGTGCACGACACGGTGACCGACGACGCCGTCGACCTGTCGTGATCTGATTCACCCGGCTGCCGTGGTGCGGATCGGCACCCGCCGTCGTATGGTTGCACAATGCAACAAACTGATCTCGTGGTGGAGTCCCCGACTCCTGAGCTGACCCACCGCGAGATCCTCGAGGTGCTGTTCGGCCTGCTGGCCGCGCTGTTCACCGCCATCCTCAGCTCGACCATCGTGTCGAACGCGCTGCCGACGATCATCGCGGACCTGGACGGCTCGCAGATGCAGTACAC
>JBBSKV010000179.1:0-3714 GCA_038255955.1 Propionibacteriales bacterium | reverse complement strand
GCTCTCGAGTGCCTTGGCAGCGACGCCCTCGCCCTCGTGGATCAGGCCGAGCAGGATGTGCTCGGTCCCGATGTAGTTGTGGCCGAGCTGCAGCGCTTCGCGCAGGCTCAGCTCGAGGACCTTCTTGGCGCGCGGCGTGAACGGGATGTGGCCGCTCGGAGCCTGCTGGCCCTGGCCGATGATGTCCTCTACCTGGCCGCGGACGGCTTCCAGCGAGATGTCGAGGCTCTCGAGTGCCTTGGCAGCGACGCCCTCGCCCTCGTGGATCAGGCCGAGCAGGATGTGCTCGGTCCCGATGTAGTTATGGCTGAGCATGCGCGCCTCTTCTTGGGCGAGCACGACGACACGACGGGCGCGGTCGGTGAATCTTTCGAACATTCGTCCCCCTCAGCTGGGTCTGTTCCTGCCAGTCTAGGCGTGGTGGGAAATCCGCGAGTCGGATGTCCGTATGTGTAACCCAACCGACACCGCTCCCCGCCTGTTCCGCCGTTCGCTCTGGGCGGACAGGCCGTGGATCCGCCCCGGGTCCGTCGGTTTACCACGGTGCGTAGGTAAACCACCGCTGACCGCGGGAAACTTCCCACGGTCAGAGCACCGATACCTACGCACCGTGGTAAACCGACCCTCCCGGGCGCGGCAAGTGGCGCCCGCTCCGGCTACTCGCGGCGGGAGAGGGGGAAGAGGATGGCTTCGCGGATGCCGACGCCCTGCAGGAGCATCACCAGGCGATCGACGCCGAGTCCCATGCCGCCGGCCGGTGGCATGCCGAACTCGAGGGCCCGCAGGAAGTCCTCGTCGACGTCCATGGCCTCGGGGTCGCCCGCCGCGGCCAGGCGGGCCTGCTCCTCGAGCCGCTCACGCTGGATGACCGGATCGTTCAGCTCGGAGTACGCGGGGGCCAGCTCGATGCCGTTGATGACCAGGTCCCAGGCCTCGACCAGCCCGGGCGAGGTGCGGTGCTTCTTGGCCAGCGGTCGCACGGCCTCGGGGTAGTCGCACACGAAGGTCGGCTGGATCAGGGTGTGCTCCACCAGCTTTTCGAACAGCTCGAGCACGATCTCGCCCGCGCCCCAGTGCGGCTGCAGGGCCACCTCGTGCTGCTCGGCCAGCGCGGTCAGGTCGCTCTCGGACGTCTGGATCGTCACGGTGCTGCCGACGGCCTCGGACACCAGCTCGTGGATGGTGGCGCGGCGCCAGTCGGCCTCGAGATCGATCTCGGTGCCGTCCCGCCCCGGCACGACCGTCTTGCCGACGGCGCGGGCGGCGTCGAGCACCAGGTCCCGCACGAGATCGGCCATCGAGTCGTAGGAGCCGTAGGACTGGTAGACCTCGAGCATCATGAACTCGGGGTTGTGCGAGTTGTCGACGCCCTCGTTGCGGAACGTCTTGCCGATCTCGTAGATGCGGTCGATCCCGCCGACCAGGCCCTTCTTCAGGTCCAGCTCGAGCGCGATGCGCAGCAGCATGTCCTCGTCGAAGGCGTTGGTGTGGGTGTGGAACGGCCGTGCCGCGGCACCGCCGTTGGTGTGCTGCAGGACCGGCGTCTCGACCTCGATGAAGTCCTGGCCGTCCAGCGTGCGGCGCAACGACTGCAGGACCTTGGCCTTGACCCGCACCGTCTCGCGCGCCTCGGGCCGCACGATCAGGTCGACGTACCGCATCCGCGAGCGCGCCTCGTCCGACAGCGGGGTGTGCTCGTTGGGCAGGGGCCGCACCGTCTTGGCCGCCAGCGCCCAGGACGTGGCCTGCACGCTCAGCTCGCCGCGGCGGGACGTGATGACCTCGCCGGTGACCTGCAGGTGGTCGCCGATGTCGACCAGGTGCTTGTACGCAGCCAGTCGGTCCTCACCGATCAGGTCCAGGGACAGCATCGCCTGCAGCTCAGTCCCATCGCCCTCGCGCAGTCGCGCGAAGCACAGCTTGCCGGTGTTGCGCATGAAGATGACGCGGCCGGTGATCGACACGACGTCGCCCGTGAGGGTGTCGGCCCCCAGCTGCTCGGGGTCGTAACCCTCGACGATCTCGCGCAACGTGTGAGTGCGTTCGACGACGACGGGATAGGGATCCTCGCCGGCGTCGAGCAGCTGCTGGCGCTTGTCGCGACGCACCCGCATCTGCTCGGGCAGGTCGGCCTCGTGGTCAGCGGTGTTCGCGGCGTCGTTCACGAGGGGCAAGACTACTAGTCGCCAGCTGAAGAGCCGGCGCGGTCGACCGCCTCGTCGAGGATCGGCGCCAGGAACGGAGCCACGGTACGTGCGTAGGTGGCCGTCAGGTGCGAACCGTCGAAGTACGTGAGGACCCCGCCGTTGACACCACCGCAGGTGGTGGCCGTGCAGAAGTGATCTGTCAGGTCGGCCACCGAGATGCCGGGCACGCCCTGCGCGGCCTCGACCAGGGGGTCGGCGGCGACCCACGTCTCGCGGGCACCGGAGCAGACGGTCTGGTTGCTCGGGTTCTTGGCCACGCACGCGGGCACGTTCGGGATCGTCGTCGCGGGGTAGGGCGTGTCACGGATGACCAGCACGGGAGTGTCGGCCCTCGACCACGCGTCGAGGAAGCGGCGCATGCCCGCGACCCACGGCTGGTAGGTGTCGGCCAGCGTGTGGCCCTGCACCGGATGGACGCTGCGCTGGGAAGTCAGGACCAGGTCGAAGGCATCGCCAGACGTCGCGGCCAGCGTCGCGTCACGCCACCGTTCGCAGCCCTCGACTCGCTCGGGCCTGGCGTAGTCCAGCGGCTCGTCGATCGTGGTGCACGCCGTGACGAGGAACGTGGTGATGCTCAGGCCCCTGGTGCGCGCGAGCTCCTCGAGCGCCGGCAGCCAGTGCGCCGCGTGGGAGTTGCCCACGAGCGCGATCCGGGTGCTGCCCGTGCCGATCGTGCAGCTGCGCGGTTCCGCGTAGGGCGGTGACGCCATGCAGTCGTCGTCGAACGGGGTGGCGCGGTCGGCCGCTGCCGAGACCGGCGACGGGACGACCTCGGCATCGGGCACCACCGGGCACGATCCGGCGTCGGACAGCGCGGCAGCGCCGTAGCAGCGCTGGTTGGACGCGTTGGCGGCGCTCGCCGCGGCGTCGCGCTCGCTGAGCTGCACGCCGACGATCTGGGCCGACGCGATGGCCGTGATGGCCAGTGCTCCGACTCCCGCCAGGCGCAAGGACCGGCGCGGTGGCGCGACGGGATGCGGCACGCGCCAACGATTCTCGATGTGCTCGAGGGTGAACCACGCGAAGATCAGGGTGATCGCCACCACGCCGATCTTGTCGATCCCCAGCAGTTCTCGATCGAGGGCGAGCGGCGCCAGAACCAGCACCGGCCAGTGCCACAGGTACACCGAGTACGAGGCGTCGCCCAGCCACTGCGACGCACGGCTGCCGAGCACGAGGCCCGGTGAGTACCGCTCACCGCAGGCGGACCACAAGAACAGCACCGCTCCGCCGATCGGCAGCAGCGCGGCGGTGCCGGGCCACGGTGTTGCGGTGTCGAACAGCATCGCGGCGACGCCGATCATGACGAGTCCGCCCCAGGCTCCGATCGTGCGCGCCAGCGGTATGCGGATCGGCGGGATCCAGGTGGCCAGCAGTCCTCCGGCCGCCAGCTGCCAGATGCGGGTGGTCGTCATGAAGTACGCGCTAGCAGGGTCGGCGGCAGTCCGCTGGATGCCGTACGCCAGCGAGAGCGCCAGCACGACCGCGATGATGACGCGGGCCATCG
>JBBSKV010000178.1:0-3729 GCA_038255955.1 Propionibacteriales bacterium | reverse complement strand
GCCACTGGGACGCGGCGTCCTCACCGGCAAGTACCGCGCCGGCACACCCAGCGACTCCCGCGGCGCCCAGCCCGGCTGGGACGAGTTCGTCGGCCAGTACCTCACGTCGGCCAGATCCGGATCGGTCGAGGCAGTGGCTCGCGCCGCCGACGGTCTGGGTGTCCCGATGGCCCACGTCGCGCTGGCGTGGCTGTTCGAACGGCCCACCCTCGCCGCGGCGATCGTCGGCGCCCGCACCGCCGCTCAGCTCACGCAGAATCTCGGCGCCGACGCGGTCGAGCTGCCCCCCGAGATCCTGGCCGCCCTGGACGACGTCTCACAGAAGGAGCCGCGGTGATGGAGTACGAGTTCTGGAATCTGACCATCGACCGCACCAAGTCCCGCAACGCGGTATGCCACATGCTCACCCAGGCCGCTGAGTACCAGGGCTGGGAGCTCGAACGTCTTCGCCGGGACGTCACCGGCCAGCGCACCGTGCGACTGCGCCGCAAGATCATCCGACTGCGCAGCACCTTGTAGCCATGGAACCGCGCCAGGCTGCGATCGAGACCTACCGCTACCTGCGGGTCGGCATCGTCGCTCTGGCCGTGCTGCTCGCGGTGTCCGTCATCGGCGAGATCGCCTTCGGCAGCAGCGGCCTGCTCGGATCGATCAGCGCCTACTACTTCACGCCGGTCCGCGACGTCCTCGTCGGTGTCCTGGTGGCGCTCGGTCTTGGCCTGATCGTCATTCGTGGCCGGGGTGCCGAGGACGTCCTGCTCAATCTCGCGGGCATGCTCGCCCCCGTCGTGGCCTTCGTCCCGATGGTGGTCACCGACAGCACCCGGGCTGCCCTCGGTCCCACGCCTGAGCCCACCGCCGACGCGATGTGGGCGCTGGTCGCCCTGGGCGTGCCGGCGATGGCGTTCGCGGTCGCCACAGCACGGCGGCTGACCGGCGAGGCGCGGACAGCGGCGCTGCGCGGGGCGGCCGCCGGAGCCGTGACCATCGTCGGATTCGCTGCCTGGCTGGCGATCGACGATGCGTCGTTCCTGAAGGCCGCCCACTACGTCGCCGCCGTCGGCATGTTCGGGGTGTTCGTGGTCGTCGCTCGGCTGAACGCCGCATCGGCGCGGGACGACTCCGACGGACCGGTCGTCGATCTGCTTCCGGCGACACGTCGCCGCGCCAGCTACGCGGCGATCAGCTGGTCCATGCTCGGCACCGTGGTGGTGGCAGGTCTGCTGGGCCTGCTGCAGCTGGCCGGAAGCACCCCGATCCCCCACTGGCTGTTCTGGGTCGAGTCCATCCTGCTGGCGTTGTTCGCCGCCTTCTGGGCACTGCAGACCATCGAGTACTGGCGCGACGGCGTCCCCCTCGACTGACCCGTCAGGCGAGGTTGAGGAACTCGTCGAAGACGCGGGCGCCGAACTCCAGGGCGTCGACGGGCACGCGCTCGTCCACGCCGTGGAACAGCGCCGTGAAGTCGAGGTCGGCGGGCAGGCGCAGGGGGGTGAAGCCGAAGGACGTGATGCCCAGCTTGTGCCAGGCCTTGGCGTCGGTGCCGCCGGACATCAGGAACGGCGCGATGTGGGCCTCGGGATCCTGGCTGTGCAGCGCGACGGTCATGGCGTCGACCAGATCGCCCTCGAACGGATACTCCAGGGCGGCATCGGTCATGTGCGGCTCGATCCGCACCTTGTCACCGACGATCTCCTGCATGGCGGGCAGGAAGGTGTCGGCGTGGCCGGGCAGATAGCGCCCGTCGACGTAGCCGACGGCCTGGCCCGGGATGACGTTGTGCTTGTAGCCCGCCTCAAGCATCGTCGGATTGGTCGAGTTCTTCAGTCCGGCGCCGACCATGCGGATGGCCGGGCCGAAGTGACTCATGATCTCCTCGGCCGATCCGTCGGTGCCGGTCAGCTCGGTGACCTTGGCCAGCAGTGCCTGCATCGACGGGCCCGGCTCCTCGGGCCACTCGTGGTCGGCGATCGCCACCAGGCTGCGAGCGAGGTGCGAGACGGCGTTGTCGGTGTTGCGCATCGAGCCGTGCCCCGCGGTCCCGTTGGCGGTGAGGCGCATCCAGCCGATGCCCTTCTCGCCGGACTCGATCAGGTACAGCCGCTTGCCCCCCACCTCGGTGGAGAACCCGCCGACCTCGCCGATGGCTTCGGTGCAGCCCTCGAACAGGTCGCGGTGGTGCTCGACCAGCCAGTGCGCGCCCATCAGGCCGCCAGCTTCCTCGTCGGCGGTGAACACCAGCAGGATCGGGCGATCGGGGATCACACCAGCGCGCTGGCGGGCCCGCACGACCGACAGCAGCATGCCGTCGAAGTCCTTCATGTCCACGGCGCCACGACCCCAGAGATAGCCGTCCTTGACCTCACCGGCGAACGGGTCGACCGACCAGTCAGCGGCGTTGGCCGGCACGACGTCGAGGTGACCGTGGATCAGCAGGCCAGGTCGCGAAGAGCTCTGGTTGCCCCAGCGAGCCACGACGCTGGCGCGACCCTGCTCAGACTCGAGGATCTGCGACTCGATGCCCACTTCAGCCAGCGAGGCGGCCACGTACTCGGCTGCCGCGCGCTCCCCCGGGCCCGAGGAGTCACCGAAGTTCGTGGTGTCGATACGGATCAGGTCGCGGCAGATCTCGAGCGCTTCAGCCTCCGGTGTGTACCCCATGGCTCGACCCTACCTAGACCGGTCGGCTCAGCACGCCGTCCAGCACGCGCGCGAACAGCGCCTCGCTCGATCGGCGCACCAGACCCGCGGCGAACCGGGGAACACCGCGGACGGCGATGTCCTCACGCCACACGACCCGGCTTCCTCCACTGATGTCAGCACCGTCGTGGGGCTCGACCTCGAGCTCAGCCCAGCCGGTGACCAACCGCCCCGTCTTGACCAGCTTGCAGTACGACGGCTCGTTCCACTCCACGATCTCCATGGGGTCGTCGAAGCCGATCCGGCCCACGCCGGTTCGGGCCAGGAAGCCGGTGTCGGTGCGGCGGATGGTGGTCATGGGCACGTAGTCGCCGTGCCGCTCCCAGCGCGTCAGCCGGGCCCACGCCTCGGTCGGGTCCAGAGCCACCACGCGGACGATCTCGAATTGGGTCACGGCATGATCGTAGGCATGACCATGTCGTTCGCGTCGCCCGACGACGCCAAGCAGCGCCTCGCCAAGGCCGGCTACCTGGCCTCCGACTCGGTGGCCACCACCGTCTTCCTGGCTGCCACCCTGGGCAAACCGCTGCTGGTCGAAGGCCCCGCCGGTGTCGGCAAGACCGAGCTGTCCCTCGCAGTGGCGAAGGCGTGCGACGCCGAGCTGATCCGGCTGCAGTGCTACGAGGGCGTCGACGAGGCCCGGGCCCTGTACGAGTGGAACCACGCCAAGCAGCTGCTGCGCATCACGGCGGGTCGCGACGAGACGTGGGACGAGGCCCGTACCGACATCTTCAGCGAGGAGTTCCTGCTGCTCCGCCCGCTGCTGCAGGCGATCCGCCGCGACGGGCCGACCGTGCTACTGATCGACGAGACCGACAAGGCCGATGTCGAGATCGAGGGCCTGCTGCTGGAGCTGCTCGGCGACTTCCAGGTCACCGTTCCCGAGCTGGGCACCATCAAGGCCACCCAACGTCCCTTCGTGGTGCTGACGTCCAACGCCACGCGCGAGCTGTCCGAGGCGCTGCGCCGCCGATGCCTGTTCCTGCACCTGGACTTCCCCGACGCCGACTTGGAGACCGACATCGTGCG
>JBBSKV010000177.1:0-3847 GCA_038255955.1 Propionibacteriales bacterium | reverse complement strand
CATCGGCGGCGTCCTGCTCCTGATCGCCACGGTGGCCGCGCTGGTCGCCGCCAACGTCGGTGACAGCTACGCCAGCTTGCGCGATGCCTCGTTTGGACCGGAGTCGTTGCACCTGAACCTGACCACCGGCGAATGGGCCGCCGACGGCCTGCTGGCGATCTTCTTCTTCGTGGCCGGACTGGAGCTCAAGCGCGAGTTCGTGGCCGGCGACCTGCGCGAACCCCGACGCGCGGCGCTGCCCGTCGCTGCAGCGATCGGCGGCATGGTCGTGCCGGCGGCCATCTTCGTCGCGGTCAACCTCGGCGGCTCCCTGGAGGGCTGGGCCATCCCCGTCGCCACGGACATCGCCTTCGCGCTGGCCGTCCTCGCGGTCATCAGCACCCACCTGCCCACGGCGCTGCGCACCTTCTTGCTGACCCTCGCCGTGGTCGACGACCTGCTCGCCATCATCATCATCGCGATCTTCTACACCGCCGAGCTCGACATCGTCTTCCTGCTGGCCGCCGCCGTCCCGATCGCCGCCTTCGGCGCGCTCGTCCAGGCTCGAGTGCGATCCGGCTGGCTGCTCATCCCCCTGGCACTGGTCGCCTGGGCCCTGGTGCACGCGTCCGGCGTGCACGCGACCGTGGCCGGCGTGCTGCTGGCGTTCACCGTGCCCGTCATCCGTAGCGACGGCGCCGACGGGCCCGGGCTGGCCGAGCACTTCGAGCACCTGATGCGCCCGTTGTCCTCGGCGATCGCGGTGCCGGTCTTCGCCTTCTTCTCCGCCGGTGTGGCCATCGCGGGCTTCGGCGAGTTCTTCAGCTCGCTCGGCGAGCCCATCACGCTCGGCATCATCCTCGGCCTGTTCGTCGGCAAGACGATCGGGGTGTTCGGGGCCACCTGGTTGATGGCCACGTTCACGCGGGCCGATCTGGACGACGACCTCGGCTGGATGGACGTGCTCGGGCTGTCGATGCTCGCCGGCGTCGGCTTCACGGTGTCCCTGCTGATCGGCGAGCTCGCCTACGGAGTCGGCTCGGACACCGACGAACAGGTCAAGGTCGGCGTGCTGGTCGGATCGCTGGTGTCGGCCGTCGCCGCCACGGTCGTGCTCCGCATCCGAGAACGCCAGTACCGCCTGATCCACGAGCGCGAGACCCGCGACGACGATCAGGACGAGATTCCGGACGTCTACCAGCAGGACGAGAAGACCGACCGGAACGACTAGTTGTAGTCGGCTTCGCCGTCAGGTTCGTTGTCCAGCGAGCTCCACTCGACCGACTTCTGCGAGCTGGTCTGCCCGTCGCGCTGGGTGAGGATCGTGCCGTCGTAGGCCTGGACGATGTACGTGGTGTCGCCGTCCTTGCCGACGAAGGCGTCGAGCTTGTACTCGTAGCGACCCTTCAGGTCCAGGACCGGGCCACCACCGGGGGCCACGACGACCCTCAGCTCCTCGCCCGAGCTGTTGACGCCGCAGATGGATGACTTGGTGTCGGCGGTCCGGGTCTTGTACAAGATGATCGGGTGCAATCCGCCGCAGCCGAGGCCGAGGCCGGCCTTGCGCTGCTCCGGCACGGTGACCGATGGCTGGCCGCAGTCGGGCAGCAACGACGGCTGCTCGACACCCTCGAGGTTGAACTGGGTGTCGGGTCCCTCGCAGGTGGGATCGTCGCTCGGCGCGGCCGACGGCTCCGGCTCGGTGGACTCCGACTCCGCCGGCTCCTCCGTGGGTGCCTGCGAGGTGCGGGTCGACCCGGCCTGCTGCGCCGGATCGTCGTCGCCGCCGAGGGCCGCCCAGGCCACGGCTGCACCGCCGAGCACGACGACCAGCGCCACGGCGACCAGGCCCCGACGCGACCGCAGGAATGCGAACCGATTCATTCGACGAAGCCTAACAACGGCACGCCACTACTCCCACTCGATCGTTCCGGGTGGCTTGCTGGTCACGTCGAGCACGACCCGGTTGACCTCCGGCACCTCGTTGGTGATCCGCGTCGAGATCCGCTCGAGCACCTCGTACGGCAGGCGGCTCCAGTCGGCCGTCATGGCGTCCTCGCTGGACACCGGCCGCAGCACGATGGGATGCCCGTAGGTGCGGCTGTCGCCCTGGACGCCCACCGACCGGACGTCGGCCAACAGCACCACCGGGAACTGCCAGATCTCGCCGTCCAGGCCCGCCGCCGTGGTCTCCGCGCGCACGATCGCATCGGCCGCGCGCAGGATCTCCAGTCGCGACTGATCCACGGCGCCGACGATCCGGATCGCGAGGCCGGGCCCCGGGAACGGGTGACGGCCGACTATGGCCTCCGGGATGCCCAGCTGGCGGCCGACGTCGCGGACCTCGTCCTTGAACAGGGTGCGCAGGGGTTCGATCAGGCCGAACACAAGGTCGTCGGGCAGCCCACCCACGTTGTGGTGGCTCTTGATGTTCGAGGCGCCCGTGCCGCCGCCCGACTCGACGACGTCGGGGTACAGCGTGCCCTGCACCAGGAACTTCACCGGCGTGCCGGGGGTGGCGAGCACCTCGCGCTCGGCGGCCTCGAACACCCGGATGAACTCGCGGCCGATGATCTTGCGCTTCTCCTCGGGGTCGGAGACCCCCGCGAGGAAGCCGAGGAACTGCTCCCTGGCGTCGACGACCTTCAGGTCCACGCCGGTGGCCGCCACGTAGTCCTTCTCGACCTGCTCGGCCTCACCCTCCCGCAACAGCCCATGGTCGACGAAGACGGCGGTCAGCTGATCGCCGATGGCCCGCTGCACCAGAGCCGTCGACACGGCCGAGTCGACGCCGCCGGACAGCGCCGAGATCACCCGGGCGTCCCCCACCTGCTGACGGATCAGCTCGACCTGCTCCTCGACGATGTTGCTGCTGGTCCACGTCTGGCGACAGCCGGCGATCTGGACCAGGAATCGTTCCAGGATCTGCTGGCCGTGCTGGCTGTGCATGACCTCCGGGTGCCACTGCACACCGGCCAGTCGACGATCGAGGTGCTCGAAGGCGGCCACGGTGGCCCGGGGCGACGTGGCGTTGACCGTGAATCCCTCCGGCGCCTCGACGACCTCGTCGCCGTGCGACATCCACGACGTCAGCGTGTCGGGCAGGGCGGCCAGCAGGGTGCCCGGTTCGGTCACCGTGACGCCGGTGCGGCCGTACTCGCGCTGGCCGGTGTGCGCGACGGACCCGCCGAGCGCCTGGGCCATCGCCATGAAGCCGTAGCAGATGCCGAACACCGGTACCTGCGCGTCGAAGAGGTCCGCATCGAGCTGCGGGGCCCCCGGCTCGTAGACCGAGGACGGTCCGCCCGACAGGATGATCGCCGCCGGGTTCTTGGCCAGCATCTCGGCGACCGGCATGGTGCTGGGCACGATCTCGGAGTAGACCTGCGCCTCACGCACCCGCCGCGCGATGAGCTGGGCGTACTGCGCCCCGAAGTCGACGACGAGCACGAGGTCATGGTCTGGGGTCACGGGACCATCGTAGGACCCGCTCGCGGTGCGGTTTCAGCGGTCACAGGATGTCGGCGAAACTCGCGGACCGAGCCGTAACCCCACCGGAGGTGGGTCGTTGATTCGGGTGGATCTAACACACTCCCTCCCGTTAGATCAGCTGTGCTGCTCCTCGTGGCACAGGCAGAGCCCGACTTGTGACTCCCTCCTCGTCGGGCTCTGTGTTGCGCGGGTGCGGCGGTCAGCTGACACCGACGATGGGAAGCCGGAGAGCGGCCGGAGCGTCGTCGGGGACCAAGGCAGACACCGGGGCCACCGGTTGGACGACGCGGTACTCCTCCTCCAGGCCCGGGCGGGTGTCGGCCTCCCCTCGGTTGGGCCACATCGCCATGGCGCGCTCGGCCTGGGCCGTGATGGT
>JBBSKV010000176.1:0-3855 GCA_038255955.1 Propionibacteriales bacterium | reverse complement strand
TCGTCGACGGCCACCGACTCGACCCCGAGGGAAGTGGCGAGCCGGGCCGCGACCTGCTCGGCGACCACGCCGTTGGCCAGGTGCTGCACGCCGATGGAGTAGCCGTCCTCGCAGGCCTGGGCCGCCTCGACCGCGAGGGTCTCCAGCCGTGCCAGCGCTCGGGCTGAGGTGCGCACCCGCTCGAGCGGGACGACCATGCCGTCGGTGATCGTCAAGATGGGCTTGACGGCGAGCGCGGAGCCGATCAGGGCGGCCGCTGCACCCACCCGTCCCCCACGGCGCAGGTACTCCAGGGTGTCGACGTACAGCGCGATCGTGGTGGTCGCACCCGCCCGCTCGGCCGCAGCGGCGATGTCGCCCGCGTCGCCGCCTGCGTCGCGTGCCGCAGCGGCTCGACCGGTCGCGAATCCCACGCCCACTCCGACCTGGCCGGAGTCGACGACGGTCACCGGAATCGTGCATTCCCTGGCCGCCACCAGGGCCGACTCCATCGTGCCGGACATCTTGGCGCTCAGGTGCACCGAGACGATCTCGTCAGCGCCGGCTGCGGCGATCTGTTCGTACACCGCGAGGAAGTCGGCCGGGGTCGGTCGCGACGTGCTGACCGGCACGAACGCAGCCAGCGCAGTTGCGATCATCTCCGACGTGAGCTCGGCCGAGCCCTCCACGAAGGTGTCGGCCCCGATGATCACCTTGAGCGGCACCACGTGGATGTCCTCCCGCTCGGCGTCGGCCGGCGACAGGCTCGCCGTCGAGTCGGTGACGATCGCGACAGTCATGCGAGCAGCCTAACGTTGCACCGGTCCGTTTTCGGACAGCTCAGACCACGACGCTGACCAGCTTGGGAGCCTTCACGATGACCTTGCGGACCGGGCGGCCATCGATCGAGCGCAGCACGTTCGGCTCGGCCAGCGCCAACGCCTCCAGATCGGCGTCACTGATGTCCGGACTGACCTCGATCTTGCCGCGCACCTTGCCGGCCACCTGCACCACGCAGGTCACGGTGTCCGCCGTCAGGTGGGCCGGATCGGCGACCGGGAACGGTGCGTGCGCGAGCGACGCGTCGTGTCCCATGCGCGACCAGAGCTCTTCGGCCACGTGCGGCGCCACGGGCGCCAGCATCAGCACGAGCGGCTCCAGCACCGACCGGGCCCGCACCTGCTGCTTGGTCAGGTGGTTGGTCAGCTCGATCAGCTTGGCGATGGCGGTGTTGAATCGCAGGCCGTCCATGTCGGCCCGCACCCCCTCGATCGTCTGGTGCAGCTGGTGCAACGTGCTCGCATCGGGCTCTGCGTCGTCGACCACCAGGAGGTCGCCGCTCGTCTCGTCGACGAACAGCCGCCACAGGCGCTGCAGGAATCGTTGCGAACCCACCACGGCGCGGGTCTCCCAGGGACGGGAGGCATCCAGCGGCCCCATCGACATCTCGTAGATCCGGAAGGTGTCGGCGCCGTACTCGGCATACATCTCGTCCGGCGTCACCACGTTCTTGAGGCTCTTGCCCATCTTCCCGTACTCACGCTGCACGGGCCGTCCTTCATACGTCCACGAGCCGTCCTCGTGCTCGACGACGTCGGCGGCCTCGACGTACGTGCCGCGCTCATCGGTGAACGCGTACGCCTGGATGTAGCCCTGGTTGAACAACCGGTGGAACGGCTCCTCGCTGGACACGTGACCCAGGTCGAACAGCACCTTGTGCCAGAACCGGGCGTACAGCAGGTGCAGCACGGCGTGCTCGACTCCGCCGACGTACAGGTCGACTCCCCCGGTTCCGCCCGCCTCGCGCGGTCCGAGCCAGTACTTCTCGTTCTCGGGATCGACCGCCCGCTGCGAGTTGTGCGGATCCGCGTAGCGCAGCTCGTACCAGGACGATCCGGCCCAGTTGGGCATGGTGTTGGTCTCGCGACGGTACTGCCGCGGTCCGTCGCCGAGGTCGAGCGTCACCGAGACCCAGTCGGTGGCACGAGCCAGCGGCGGCTCCGGTTCGCTGGTGACGTCATCGGGCTCGAAGGTGCGGGGCGAGTAGTCCGGCACGTCCGGCAGCTCGACCGGCAGCAGGTCGTCCGGGACGGCGTGCGGCTGGCCCTGCGCGTCGTAGACGATGGGGAACGGTTCGCCCCAGTAGCGCTGGCGGCTGAACAACCAGTCGCGCAGCCGGTACGTGGTGGTGCCGGACCCGTGGCCGTGATCCTGCAGCCACGTGATCATCGTCGCCTTGGCCTCCGCCACGGCCATGCCGTCCAGCGTGATGGAGTCGTTGGATGAACCGATGATGATTCCCTCGCCGGAGTAGGCCTCGTCGCGGCCCTGCTGCTCAGCCAGCGTCGGCACGATCGGCAGGCCGTAGGCCGTGGCGAACTCGAAGTCGCGCTGGTCGCCCGATGGCACCGCCATGATCGCGCCGGTCCCATAACCCATCAGGACGTAGTCGGCCACGAACACCGGAATGGTCTCGTCGTTCACCGGATTGATCGCGAAGGCCCCGGTGAACACACCGGTCTTGTCGCGATTCTCCTGGCGTTCGACATCGGTCTTCGCCGCAGCGGCCGCCCGGTAGGCGGTGACGGCCGCCTGGGGATCGGGCTGCCCGTTGGTCCATGTGCGCGGCACGTCGTCCGGCCACTCGTCCGGCGTGATCGTGGCGAGCAGCGGATGCTCCGGCGCCAGCACCATGTAGGTCGCGCCGAACAACGTGTCGGGCCGGGTGGTGAAGACCTCGATGGCGGCGTCCTCGCCCACCGCGAAGCGCACGTGGGCGCCGGCCGACCGGCCGATCCAGTTGCGCTGCATCAGCTTGACCGACTCAGGCCAGTCGACCCGGTCCAGATCGTCGATCAGCCGATCGGCGTACGCCGTGATGCGCATCTTCCACTGACGCAGGTTGCGGGTGAACACCGGGAAGTTCCCTCGTTCACTGCGTCCGTCGCCGGTGACCTCTTCGTTGGCCAGCACGGTGCCCAGACCCGGGCACCAGTTGACCGGCGAGTCGTCGACGTAGGCCAGCCGCTCGGAGTCGATCAGCATCGAGCGTTCCACCGGTTCCAGGTCGGCCCAGGCGGCACCGTCAGGCGCGGACCGCAGGCCGGCCTCGAACTCCGCGCGCAGCTCGGCGATGGGTCGCGCGCGCTGGGCGTCCTCGTCGTACCAGGACTCGAAGATCTGCAGGAAGATCCACTGCGTCCACCGCACGAAGTCCGGATCGATCGTCGCGAAGCTCCGTCGATCGTCGTGGGCCAGGCCGAGTCGGCGCAGCTGACGCTTCATCGTGGCGATGTTGGCCAACGTGTTGTCGCGCGGGTGCTCACCGGTCTGGATCGAGTGCAGCTCAGCGGGCAGGCCGTAGGCGTCGTACCCGAGGGCGTGCAGCACGTTGTCGCCCAGCATGCGGCGGAAGCGGCCCACCACGTCGGTGCCGATGTAGCCCAAGGGATGGCCGACGTGCAGCCCCGCACCCGATGGGTACGGGAACATGTCCATGATGAAGAACTTGTCGCCCAGGTGGGCGTCCGCACCGTCGTCCGACGCGAGATCGCCCACCGGGTTGGCCGCCCAGAACGTGCCGTCGGACTCCCACCGGTCCTGCCACCGTTGCTCGATCTCGTCGGCGAGCGCAGCGGTGTAGCGGTGCGGGGCGTCGGGATCGGTTCCAGACGTCGTCTCAGGCGTGTTCACCCCGCAAACCCTACGGGGCGACCGATCCGCCCTCGGGGCGTGCCAGCCAAGCCGTGGGCAGATCGGTCAGCGCAAGCCTGTCAGGACTGGGCGCAGAACTTCTCGACCTTGTGGGTCGGGCCCGAGACGATGAGCTCGTCGGTGGGCCCCAGCACGGTCTCGGCACGGGCGTACTCGAAGTCG
>JBBSKV010000175.1:0-3856 GCA_038255955.1 Propionibacteriales bacterium | reverse complement strand
TGGCCGTCGTGGCCCTGGCCGCCGGGGTCGAGCTGGTGGGCTTCGCGCTCACCACGTGGATCGCGATCATCGCCGTCACGGTGTCCGCGCAGCTGCTCGGACATTCGGTCCTCAACCACCTGCTGTCGGTCATGACGCCCGGCACGATCTCGTTGCTGCTGCTGCTCGAGGTGCCGGGAGCGGCGCTGCTGGCGGGGATATTCCTGGGCCAGACCCCGCCGGCGGGCGTCTACGTCGGGCTGGCGCTGATCCTGGCCGGGCTGGCCGTCGTGGTGCTGCGCCGACCGCCGGTCGAGGCGCCCTCGACCTGACCGGGTAATCCATCTCACGACCCCAGTGGACAGCCGTTGCTGCTACCCATCGGTACAGTCGACAGGTCACACGTCGCAGCCACCAGCGCGCTGCATGGAGCAAGGAGTACCGATGGGCCGGCTCGTCAGCACCGAAGGCTTGACCGACGATCAGACCGAGATCCTCAAGCTGGTGCGCCAGTTCGTGGAGAAGGAGATCATCCCGGTCGCCACGGACCTGGAGCACAAGGACGAGTACCCCACCGACATCGTCGAGGGCCTCAAGGAGCTGGGCATCTTCGGCCTGATGATCCCCGAGGAGTTCGGCGGGCTCGGCGAGTCGCTGCTCACCTACGCGCTGGTCGTCGAGGAGATCGCTCGCGGCTGGATGAGCGTGTCCGGCGTCATCAACACGCACTTCATCGTGGCCTACCTGCTGATGCACCACGGCACTGACGAGCAGAAGGCCAAGTATCTGCCGAAGATGGCCACCGGCGAGGTGCGCGGCGCCTTCAGCATGTCCGAGCCCGCACTTGGTTCGGACGTCTCGGCGATCACCACCAAGGCCACCAAGACTGAAGACGGATACGAGATCACCGGCCAGAAGATGTGGCTGACCAACGGCGGCTCGTCCACCCTGGTGGCCGTGCTGGTCAAGACCGACGAGGGTGACGACTCGGTCTACAAGAACATGACGACGTTCCTGGTCGAGAAGGAAGCCGGCTTCGGCGAGACCGCCCAGGGCGTGACGGTGCCCGGCAAGATCGACAAGATGGGCTACAAGGGCATCGACACCACCGAGATGGTGTTCGAGGGCCACAAGATTTCGGCCGACCAGATCCTCGGTGGCAAGCCCGGCCAGGGCTTCTACCAGATGATGGACGGCGTCGAGGTCGGTCGTGTCAACGTCGGCGCCCGCGCCGTCGGCATCGCCAACCGGGCCTTCGAGCTCGGCATCGCCTACGCCCAGCAGCGCGAGACCTTCGGCAAGCCGATCGCCCAGCACCAGGCCATCTTGTTCCGGCTCGCCGAGATGGGCACCAAGGTCGAGACCGCCCATGCCATGGTCGTCAAGGCCGCCCGGCTCAAGGACGCCGGCAAGCGCAACGACGTCGAGGCCGGCATGGCCAAGATGATCGCCTCGGAGTACTGCAACGAGGTCGTCGAGGCTTCGTTCCGCATCCACGGCGGCTACGGGTACTCCAAGGAGTACGAGATCGAACGCCTCTACCGCGAGTCCGCCTTCATGCTCATCGGTGAGGGAACGTCCGACATCCAGAAGATGATCATCGGTCGCGCCCTCCTCAAGGACTACAAGCTCTAAGGAGACACACATGCCCGAGATCTTCTCGCTCGAATACCCCCAGTCCCTGGGCGTCTTCGACGACTACGCCGCGGCGCAGGCCGCGGTGGACTACCTCTCGGACGAGGAGTTCCCCGTGCAGAACGTGCTGATCGTGGGCACCGAGCTCAAGCTGGTCGAACGCGTCACGGGCCGCCTCACCTGGGGTCGGGTCCTGATGGCCGGTGCCGGCTCGGGCGCGTGGCTCGGTCTGCTGATCGGTCTGCTGCTGAGCCTGTTCACCGACGGCAGCAGCGCCGTCTCCACAGTTCTGGTCGGCGTCGTCTTCGGCATCGTGTTCGGCCTCGTGTCGGGTGCGCTGGGCTACGCCGCCACCCGCGGCCAGCGCGACTTCAGCTCGGTGCAGAAGACGGTCGCCACCAAGTACGAGGTGCTGGTCGAGCACAAGTTCCGGGCCAAGGGTCAGGAGCTGCTGGCCGGCATGCCTGGCAAGCCGGTCGATCTGTGAGCAGTTCTGAATTTCGCCCGAGTCCGGCGAGCAAGACCAACGCCGGCAACTTTTTTGAGGACTTCGCCGTCGGGCAGGTCATCGAGCACGCCACGCCACGCACCGTCACCGAAGGCGATCGCGCGCTCTACGGCGCCATCTACCCGACGCGCTTCGCCGTGCCGTCGTCGGCGGTCTTCGCCGCGTCGGTCGGCCTGGACCCGGCTCCGGTCGAGGACCTGGTCGCCTTCCACATCGCCTTCGGCAAGACCGTCCCCGACGTGTCGCTCAATGCGGTCGCCAACCTCGGCTACGCGGAGTGCCGGTTCCACCGACCCGTCGTGCCCGGCGACACGCTGCGCACGACGTCTGCGGTCATCGGCCTCAAGCAGAACTCCAATGGGAAGACCGGTGTGGTCTGGGTGCGTTCGACGGCCACCAACCAGCGCGACGAGGTGGCCCTGGACTGGGTCCGGTGGGTCATGGTGCGCAAGCGCGACATCGATGCTCCGGCGCCCGAGACGGTCGTCCCCGAGCTGGCCGACGCCGTGGCCGCCGAGAACCTGATGATCCCGGCCGGCCTGGACTTCACGGGCTACGACTTCGCCGCTGCGGGGGAGCCGCACCGCTTCGGCGACTACGCGATCGGTGAGAAGATCGACCACGTCGACGGCGTTACGTTGACCGATCCCGAGCACATGATGGCCACCCGGCTGTGGCAGAACACGGCCAAGGTGCACTACAACACCGAGGCACGGCCCGACGGAACCCGGCTGGTCTACGGAGGGCACGTCATCTCGATGGCGCGGGCGCTGTCCTTCAACGGGCTGGCCAATGCGCAGCTGATCGCGGCGATCAACGCCGGCGCGCACACCGCGCCAGCGCTGGCCGGCGACACGATCTACGCGTGGTCCGAGGTGCTGGACGTCGCGGACACCCCCGCCCCCGGTGTGGGCGCGCTGCGCCTTCGTCTGGTGGCGACCAAGGGTCGCGACGAGTCGATGACCCTGCGCGACGACGCGGGCACGTACGCACCCGGCGTGCTGCTCGACCTCGACTACTGGACGTTTGTTCCGCGATGAGCACAGAGCTGTGGTTGGTGCGGCACGGCGAGACCGAGTGGAGCGCCGACGGTCGACACACGTCGATCACCGACCTGCCCCTGACGGCTGCCGGTGAGGCCGCGGCTCGCAGCCTCCAGTCGGTGCTCGCGAAGGTCGACTTCGCGCAGGTGCTCACCAGTCCGCGGCGGCGGGCCAGCCACACCGCCGAGCTGGCGGGCTTCGCCGACCCCCAGGTCGACGAGGATCTCGTCGAGTGGGCCTATGGCGACTACGAGGGCATCACCACTCCGCAGATCAGGCTGACCGATCCGGGCTGGAGCGTCTGGACCCATCCGACCCCCGGCGGCGAGAGCGGGCAGCAGGTCGCCGAACGCCTCGACCGGGTCGTGGCGCGAGCCCGCGCGGTCGACGGCCGGACCCTCGCCTTCGCGCATGGCCACTCGCTGCGTGCCCTGGCCGCACGGTGGCTGGATCTGGACATCGTCGAGGGGCGTCACTTCGACCTCCAGACGTCGACCGTCTCGGTGCTCGGAGACGACCGGGGCGTCCCAGTGGTCCAGCGCTGGAACGTCTAGCCTCGACCTGCCAGACAGAAGGCGGCCAATGGCTCGACGCAGCTGACCGTCGGTGTCGCCCACTAGTCTCGGGACCATGCGCATCGACCTGCACACGCACTCCAACCGCTCGGACGGCACCGACGATCCTGCGGTCC
>JBBSKV010000174.1:0-3936 GCA_038255955.1 Propionibacteriales bacterium | reverse complement strand
CACCTCCTTGCCGAGCGCCTTGCTGGCGATGGTGGCGATGACCTCGTTGGTGTTCATGTTGCTCGACGTGCCAGAACCGGTCTGGAAGACGTCGATCGGGAACTGGTCGTCGTGCGCGCCGGAGGCGACTTCCTCCGCGGCGGCCACGATGGCGTCGGCGATGTCCTGGTCGAGGATGCCGAGCTCGGCATTGGCGGCCGCGCACGCCGACTTGATCTGCGCGAGTGCGCGGATCTGCGCGGACTCGATGGGCGTGCCGGAGATCGGGAAGTTCTCGACGGCTCGCTGGGTCTGCGCTCGCCAGAGGGCGTCGGCGGGCACCTTGATCTCGCCCATGGTGTCGTGCTCGATGCGCCACTCAGTGTCGTTGTCGGTCATGCTCTGCACCTTAGCGAGGGCTGGAACCCCGGCGAGCACCCACCTCAGGGGAATCAGGTGGGGTAGATGGCGACTTCGGAGGCCTTGACGACGAAGTGGACGCGGGTGCCGGGGGCGAGGTCGAGAGCGGCGACGGCGGTGGCGGTGACGTCGGCGTTGAGTCCGCCGGCGCGGATGCGTACCTGGGAGCCGCGCGGCTCGAGCGCGTCGATCGTGACTGCGAATACGTTGCGGGGGCTGCCGTCGGGAGCGCGGAGGAACACGGCGACAGCGCTGGGATCGAACACCGCAGCTGCCTCTCGCCCCTCGGCGACCGAATCGTCAGCGACCCCCACGACGTCCATGCGGTCCGGTCCGTGCACCGCGCCGTCGTCGAACAGGCCGCGCACCAGGTTGAGTCCGGCGATCTGCGCGCCGAAGGCGCTGCGGGGCCGCGCGAAGATCTCGGTGGTCGGCCCAGCCTCGACGACCCGGCCGCCCTCCATCACCACGACGCGGTCGGCCAGCAGGAGCGCGTCCAACGGGTCGTGCGTGATGATCACGGCGGTGCGGCCTGCCAGTACCCGACGCAGCATCTGCCGCATCGCGGGCACGACGGTGACGTCGAGCGCGGCCATCGGCTCATCGAGCAGCAGCAGTCCGGGCTCGGCAGCCAGTGCCCGTGCGACCGCCACGCGTTGCGCCTGTCCGCCGGACAGCTGAGCTGATCGGCGGTCGGCCAGATCGGACGCATCGACCTCGGTGAGCCAGCGACGGGCGACATCGCGGGACTGGCGACGCGACGCCCCGGCGCTCCGCGGCCCGAAGGCGACGTTGTCGAGCACGCTGAGGTGCGGGAACAGCAGGGGTTCCTGCGCCAGCAGCGCCGTGCCGCGTCGATGCGCCGGCAGCCAGTGCCGGTCGTCGAACAAGGTGGTGCCACCGAGGACGGCCCGCCCGGAGTCGGGGCGAAGCACGCCAGCGATGGCGGCCAGCAGAGTGGACTTGCCGGCGCCGTTGGGTCCGATCACGGCGACCGTCTCGCCCTCGGCGACGTCGAGCGCCACGTCGACGTCGCGGTCGGCGAATCTTGCCGTGGACTGCAGATTCATGCGGGCACCCGCTCGGGACGTCGGACCAGCCCGATCACGAGCACCGCGATCACGACGAGCACGAGCGACAGCGCCACGGCGGCGTCGGGGTCGGTCTCGCGCTGCAGGTAGATCTCCAGCGGCAGGGTGCGCGTGGTGCCCTGCAGGCTGCCAGCGAACGTGATCGTGGCGCCGAACTCGCCCAGCGCGCGGGCGAAGGACAAGATCGCGCCGGAGATCAGGCCGGGGAGCACGAGGGGGAGGGTGACTCGCCGCAGCACCGTGGTCGGACGCGCACCGAGGCTCGCGGCCACGACCTCGTACCGCTGGCCGGCCGTGCGCAACGAACCCTCGAGGCTCACGACCAAAAAGGGCAGCGCCACGAACGTCTGGGCGATCACGACGGCGGTGGTCGAGAAGGCGATCTGCAGCCCCAGCACGTCCAGGGTCTCGCCGAGCAGTCCGCGCCGCCCGAAGGTGTACAGCAGCGCGATGCCACCGACGAGGGGTGGCAGCACCAGCGGCAGCAACACCAGGGAGCGCAGCAGGTTCTGCCCGCGGAACGAGGTGCGGGCCAGCACCACGGCCATCGGCACGCCGAGGAGCACGCACAGCAGGGTCGACGCCGATGCCGTGCGCAGGCTGAGCAGCAGTGCTGCCTGCGAGGACTCCGAGGTGATGAGGGTCCAGAAGTTCGCCCAGCTGACCTGGCTCGCGATCGCCACGAGCGGCAGCAGGATGAAGATCGCGCCTACTGCGGCGGGAACGTAGATCCAGCGCGGCAGCCTCATGGGGTGCCGAATCCGGCCTTCTGCAGGACGGTCTGGCCGTCGGCGCCGGTCACGAAGGCGACGAATTCCCGAGCGAGTCGTGCGTGCTCGCTGCCGACGAGCGGAGCGATCGGATAGGTGTTGACGGCCTGCGTGGCCTCGGGGAACTCGATGCCGACCACGGCGTCGCCCGCGCTCTGGACGTCGGTGACGTAGACCAGTCCCGCGTCGGCCTCGCCGGTGCTCACCTTGTTGAGGACGTCGGTGACCGACTGCTCCTCGCTCACCGGTTGGATGTCGATCCCGGCTGCCTTCTCGACGCCGATGGCCGCAGTGCCGCACGGCACGTCGGGGGCGCACAGCACGACCTTGGCCGAGGGGTCGGCGAGGTCGTCCAGCGAGGTGATCCCCGCGGGGTTGTCCGGCGGGGTCACGATCTGCAGCACGTTGGTGGCGAAGTCGGCCGGATCCCCGGCGATCAGGTCGTCAGTGGTCGCCTTGGCCATGTTCTTCACATCGGCCGATGCGAAGACGTCCGCCGGGGCACCTTGCTGGATCTGCGCCACGAGGTTGGACGATCCGTCGAAGTTGAACCGCACGGTGACGCCCGGATTCGCCGCCTCGAAGTCCGTGCCGATCTGGGAGAACGTGTCCGTCAGCGACGCCGCTGCGTAGACGGTGAGGGTGGCGTTCGTCGACTCACTGCTGCTGGTGCAGGCGCCGGTGGCGCCCGCCAGCAGGAGGCCGGCCGCGGCGGCTGTCACACGTCGGTTCACGCTGGCGCCTCGACGATGACGTTGGTGGACTTGATGACGGCGGTCGCGATCGAACCCGGCTCGAGGCCGAGCTCGCGCACGGCCTCGCTGCTCATCAACGACACGACGCGAAACGGTCCGCACTGCATCTCGACCTGAGCCATGACGGTGTCGGCCGTGACGGCCGTGACCAGCCCGACGAACCGGTTACGGGCCGACGAGGGGGTGGCCGACAGCTCGGTGGTCCCGGCCTGCGCCTTGGCGAACTCGGCCAGCTCTCGTCCGTCGATGACCATGCGTCCGGCGGAGTCGGTGCTCGACGTCAGCGTGCCGGCGTTGACCCAGCGCCGGACGGTGTCGTCGCTGACACCCAGGAGACCGGCTGCTTCAGAGATCCGCAGTTGCGTCATGAAAGCGATCCTATCGGCTCAACTGCGGTCGCGGGGAGCGATTAGTCTCGCGCCTGCGTCAGGCGGCGATGAAGTCGATCGTCATGGCCGGGGCTGGCAGTCGAACCAGGTGGACTTCCGGTGGGGCGTAGGCGTCAGCGGGCAGCAGCCGGTGACCCTTCATCCCGTGGTGTCTTCGGCACAGGGAGCGAAGATTGGGTCCGGAGGTGGGACCGCCGGTCTCGAATGGGACATCGTGGTCGAGGTCGCAGTCAGCCGCTCGGCGCTGGCAGCCGTTCACCCGGCAGGTCATGTCGCGCCACTGTGCGGCTCGTCGCAGCGACTGCGGCGGCTGGTACCCCAGATGGGTGACGTCGAGGACGTGGCCGGCGGGATCGGTGAGCAACCTGGTCCAGAGGGCGGAGCCGAACTCGGCGAGGCCGAAGATCCAGGCCGGCGGGATGGGGGCGTCGCCGTCGCTCACGGCGGGGGTCTCGGTGGCACCGGCCAGGGCCGCTGCCTCCACGACCACCGCGATCTCAGCGCGGATGTCGCACTCGGTTCCGGTGGCGTT
>JBBSKV010000173.1:0-3955 GCA_038255955.1 Propionibacteriales bacterium | reverse complement strand
GCCGGAAGTGCTGCAGCTGCCGTGCTGGCGCTGCTCACCGGCGCCGTCGTGGTCCGCACCACCGGAGTCGTCTTCCTCATGGTGACGCTGGCGGTTGGCGAGCTCGCCTACGAGATCGCCGGCGCGCTGAAGGTCGTGGGAGCCAGCAACGGTCTGGCCGGAATCCCGCCCATCACGGTGATACCCGGGGGAGCGCCGCTCACCCTGGCCGGCTACGTCTACTGGTGGGTCCTTGCCGTCTTCCTGGTCGGTGTGGGCGCCGCGTTCGCGGTGGTCAAGTCGCCGTTGGGACGCTCCATGCGCGGTGTGCGAGACGGCGAGCAGCGCCTGCATGCGCTCGGCCAGCAGACCTACACGGTCAGGCTCTTCGCCTTCGTCATCGCCGGATCGATCGCCGGTGCAGCAGGCACCGCCTGGGTCGCGCAAGCACGATTCTTCTCTCCCGGAGACGTCGGCTTCACGGTGGCGGCCTTCGCCCTGCTCAGCGTCATCCTCGGCGGAGCGGGCACCATCTGGGGGCCGATCATCGGAGCCGCCGTCGTGATCTTGATTCGCGACTACGTCTCGAGCTACTCGGTCTTCGAGGGCCGCAGCAACATCTTGCTGGGCGCGGTGTTCGTGACGGCCGTGTTCCTCCTGCCCCGCGGCATCGCCGGCGCGAAATGGGCTTCCCTGAAATATCGAAGGAAGGCTGCGCAATGACGTCGACTGATGAGATCCTCCGGCTCGAAGGGCTGACGCTGCAGTACGGCGCGCTCACGGCCGTTGACAGCGTCGACCTCTCGATCCAGCGAGGTGCGAGGCACGCGCTCATCGGGCCCAACGGCGCCGGGAAGTCCAGTCTGTTCTCGGTCGTCGCGGGAGCCCAGAAGGCCACGCACGGCAAGGTGATCTTCAACGGCAAGGACGTGACGTCCCTGGACGAGGCGGGGCGGGCCCGGGTCGGTCTCGTCCGCACGTTCCAGCACTCCAGCCTGTTCCTCGGCATGAGCGTGCTGGACAACGTCCGGCTGGCAGTCGAGCGGGCCAACGGGAGACCTCGACGGCCGTGGCCGTCGCGCAAGGCTGACCGTGCGGTCACCGAGCAGGCACGTTCGTTCCTCGAGCAGGTCAACCTGCTCGAGCGGCATGCAGAGTCGTGCGGGGCGCTGTCCCACGGTGAACGGCGACAGCTCGAGGTCGGCATCGTGCTGGCCTGCGAGCCGACCATGGTGCTGTTCGACGAGCCGACGGCAGGAATGTCCGCGGCCGAGACCGCAGGATTCGCCGAGCTGGTCGAGTCGCTGCCCGCCGAGATCACCACGGTCGTGGTTGAGCACGACCTGGACATCGTGTTTCGACTCGCTGATCGCATCTCCGTCCTGGCGGCCGGTTCCCTGATCGCCGACGGTGACCCAGAAGACGTCCGCGCCAATGAGCTGGTCAAAGAGGCCTACCTCGGCACCTCGCGTTCGGAAGAACCCCTGTTCGGAGTCGGCTCATGAATCACTCACTGCTCGAAGTACGCGATCTGGTGTCTGGCTATGAGGGCAGCCGGGTGGTCGACGGGGTGTCCCTGACCATCGAGGCGGGCGAGTCCGTGGCGCTGCTCGGCCGCAACGGGGTGGGCAAGACGACCTTCGTCGAGACCGTGATGGGATTGGTGAAGGCGACCTCAGGGCACGTCTCCGTGGCGGGCCGTGACGTGACGGGTCGGTCGCCGAGCGCGTTGTCGCGTGCAGGTGTGGCCATCGTTCCGCAGGGCCGACGGGTCTTTGCGCCGTTGACCGTCGAGGAGAACCTGCAGATCGCCGAGCGGAAGAACGGCGAGTGGACCCTCGAGCGGATCTACGAGATGCTGCCCCGGCTCGGCGACCGCCGCGGCCACCTCGGCTCGCAGCTGTCCGGCGGTGAGCAGCAGATGCTGGCCATCGGGCGCGCGCTGCTCTGCTCGCCCCAGCTGATGCTGCTGGACGAACCATCCGACGGCCTGGCGCCGGCGATCGTCGAGCAGGTGGGCGGAGTGCTCACCGATCTGGCGTCCACCGGCTTGGCCATCCTCATCGTCGAGCAGGACCTCCGTCTCGCCTTCTCGGTCGCCGGGCGGGTGGCCGTCATGGCCAAGGGTCAGATCGTCCACGAGAGCTCGGTCAGCGAGTTCCGGCAGGATGCGGACCGGGCCCACGCCCTGTTGGGCATCGGCTGACGCCCGCCGTCCATCTATGACACAAACGTGACGTTCCGGAAAAGTCCTGTAGACTGAATATTCTCTTCTCGACCAACTCGAACGAGGGATTCATGAACACCTCCAGCGCACTGGTCCTGGGTGGAAGCGGCGGCATCGGCGCCGCCGTCACCCGCCGACTCTCGGTCGATCACGCCGTGGCGATCGGCTACCTGCATGATCAGCGACGAGCCGACGAGCTGCACGCCGAGCTCGCCGAGGCGGGAGCCACGGCAGCAGTCGTGCAGTCCGACGTCACGACCGAGGACGGGGTGATGGCCGCTTTCGACGCGGCTGAGGCCCTGGGGGATCTGCAGGTCGTGGTGTGCTGTGTCGGTGGCTGGGACTTCCCCAAGCTCGCTGAGCTCACCGTGGACCAGATCGACGACTCGCTGGCACTCAACCTTCGCTCGGCACTCCTCGTGCTGCGCGAGTCCGCGCGCCGCGTCGCCGACGGTGGACGCGTGGTGCTGCTGTCCAGCGCCGCAGCGGACATCGCCCCGGCCAGGCAGTCCACCTATGCGGCGGCGAAAGCAGGTCTCGAGGCCGCCAGCAGGGTGGCGGCCAAGGAGCTGGCCTCCCGCGCAGTGACGGTCAACGTCGTGCGACCCGGCGCCACTGACACCGAGACGCTGCGCGCCAGCACGTCAGAACGCGCCATCGAGGCGATGTCGACCAGCAACGCGATGCGCAGGCTCGGCACGCCCGACGACGTCGCGGGCGCCGTCATGATGCTCTGCTCACCCGACGCCGACTTCGTGACCGGTGTGGTGCTCGATGCCACAGGCGGCCTGCGATGACCACCGAACGACGACTTTTGGAGACACCATGACTGACGTACTTCCCAGCCTGATCGCCGGCGAATGGCTCACCGGATCCGGAGAAGGAACGCTCGTGTCCGACGCCGTCACGGGCGACCCGGTGACCCGGGTCAGCGCCGACGGCCTCGATCTGTCCCGTGCCGTCGAGCACGCACGTGGCGTCGGGGGACCGGCACTGCGCGAGCTCGACTTCCACGAGCGCGCGGCCCTGGTCAAGACGATGGCGCGAGCCCTGAGCGATCGCAAGCAGGAGCTGTACGACCTGTCCGCCCAGGCGGGCTGCACGCGCAGTGACGCCAAGGTCGACGTCGATGGTGGCTTCGGCACCGCGATGGTGTTCGCGAGCATGGCGACCAAGGGCCTGCCCCAGGGCCGGATGGTCGTCGAGGGCGACGTCGAGCAGCTCGGTCGCGAGGGAACTTTCGTGGGCCAGCACGTCCTGACCTCGCGCAGGGGCGTCGCGGTGCAGATCAATGCCTTCAACTTCCCTGTCTGGGGGTTGCTGGAGAAGCTGGCGCCCGCGCTGATCGCTGGGGTGCCGACCATCGTCAAGCCGGCCACGCCCACGGCCTACATCGCCGAGCACGCGGTGCGCATCATCCAGGAGGCGGATGTGCTTCCTGCCGGTGCGCTGCAGCTCATCAGCGGCAGCATCCCCGGCCTGATGGATCTGCTCGGTGGCCAGGACTCGGTCGGGTTCACCGGTTCTGCCGCGACGGCTGCCAAGCTGCGAGGCCACGGCGCCGTGACGAACCGCTCCCTGCGCTTCACCGCAGAGGCGGACTCCCTCAACTGCTCGGTCCTCGGCCCAGACGCCGTGCCGGGGACGCCGGAGTTCGATTACTTCGTGCAGGCTCTCGTCACCGAGATGACCGTGAAGGCCGGCCAGAAGTGCACCGCGATCCGCCGCGCCTTCGTCCCTCGCGACCAG
>JBBSKV010000172.1:0-3993 GCA_038255955.1 Propionibacteriales bacterium | reverse complement strand
ACCATCGTGCCGTAGTGCGACCGGTAGTACATCAGTGGATCATCCGCGTCCTCCATCACACCGGCGGCCACGACCTCGCCGACGATGATCGCGTGATCGCCTCCATCGTGCACGGCATGCGTGCGGCACTCCAGCCAGCCCAACGACTCGTCCAGCAGCGCGACGCCCGACTGGCCGCGGTGGTGCGCGATGCCTGCCAGCTGGTCCTCGAGCAGTCGTCCCCGGTGGGCGAACCAGGCCGAGGTCTTCAGGCCGCCCTCGGACAGGATCGAGACACCCCACGTGCCGGTCTGCAGGACGGCGTCGTGGAATCGGCTCGTGCGGTGCGAGCAGACCAGCACCATCGGCGGATCCAGCGACACCGAGGTGAAGGCGCTGGCCGTCATCAGGTGGTCGACGCCGTCGAGAACCGTCGACACGACGGTGACGCCGCTGCCGAACCGGCCGAGGGCGGCACGAAACGCCGCCTGGTCGACCGGTTCACTCATCGGCGAACAGTCCGGCGAACAGGTCGGCCTCGAGTCCGTCGGGACCCACCGGCCCGAGCTCGCCCTGGGCGAGGCGGTAGTGCTCGGCACCCCACACCTGGTTGCCCACGTTGTTGGACAGCGCGAAGAACGGGCCGTCGAGGGCGATCTGAGTGGCATGGGCCCGCATGGCGTCCATCTTGGCGTCGACGTAGTCGTTGCCGTCGATCACCGCGTCCAGCTCCTCGTCCTCGCACCCCCAGGGGATGTTGTCGGGATCCCAGCCCTCGAAGGTGGTGGTGTCGCCGGCGGCGCGCAGGTGCCGGATGCCCTCGGCCATCTGCGACTTGGACATGGCAGTCCAGTAGAACTTCGAGACCTGCCACGGCTCTCCCAGGTCGGGTCGGTAGGACCGCACGGCCGACAAGGCGGCGCCGTAGGTGGCCACCCGGTGGGCCTGCACGTGGTCGGGGTGTCCGTAGTTGCCGAACTGGTCGTACGTGACGATCACCTGCGGACGGACCTCCCGGATGATCTGGACCAACAGGTCCGAGGCGACCGTGAGGTCAGCGGCCCAGAAGGTGTCGTGCCGGGTCTGGTCGGCGGCCGTGGCGGTGCCGTCCTCGGCCCACTTCATGCCCGAGTCGCGGAAGTGGCCCTCGCCGCCGAGGAAGCGGAAGTCGGTGACGCCGAGCACGGCCATGGCGGCCGTCAGCTCGCTGACCCGGTGCGGGCCGAGCTCGTCGTCCCGATCCACGGCCAGGTGCTCGAGCTCGGGGATCAGCACCTCGCCCTCTTCGCCAGCGGTGCAGGTGACCAGGGTGACCTGGGCGCCCTCGGCCACGTACTTGGCCATCGTGGTGCCGTTGCCGATCGTCTCGTCGTCGGGGTGCGCATGCACGAACAGGATCCGGCGATCGGGAGACGTCATGCCGCAAGCGTACTGAGCGAGGGTGATTGGATCGGGGCATGACCGTCTCCTATCCCCGACTGGCCGCCCGCACGCTGCGCTTCACCCTCGGGGTGCCCCGCAACATCACCGTCTCCGCCGACGGGTCGACCGTCCGCTTCGTTCGGACGCGCGACGGCGTCACCCGGACCGGCCTGCTGTGGGCGCACGACGTCGACACCGGCTCGGAGACCCTCCTGGTCGACCCGGCGGCCGTGCTGGACGGCGACGAGCAGCTGTCCGCCGAGGAGCGGTCCCGGCGCGAGCGGTCGCGCGAGTCCGCGGCGGGCATCGTCTCCTACGACGTCGACTCCGCTGGTCGCGTGGCCTGCTTCGCCCTGTCAGGCCGGTTGTGGACCGTCGACCTGCGCACCCGGTCGGTCACGGCGCTGCCCTCCTTCGAGGGCGTCATCGACCCCCGCCTCGACCCGACCGGCCAGCACATCGCGTACGCCGCCGGCGGCGCACTGCGCGTCATCGGCGTCGACGGGACCGGTGACCGCGCCCTGGTCGAGCCCGAGGGCGGCGCCGTCACGTGGGGTCAGGCCGACTTCATCGCCGCCGAGGAGATGGACCGGTTCCGCGGATTCTGGTGGGCGCCCGACGGCCGGTCGCTCGTGGTGCAGCGCACCGACGAGTCGCCCGTGCAGACCTGGCACATCGCCGATCCCGAGCACCCCGACCGCGCTCCGGTCGAGCAGCGTTATCCGTCCGCCGGCACCCCCAACGCGGAGGTCACCCTCTGGCTCGTCGATCTCGACGGCGCCCGCACGCCGGTGCAGTGGGACAACATCGCCTCCGAGTACCTGGGCCGGGTCAGCTGGACCGAGTTCGGCCACCCGGTCGTGCAGGTGCTCAGCCGCGACCAGCGGACCTCGCAGATCCTCTCGATCGATCCCGCCACCGGCGCCACGCACGTGCTGCGCGAGCTGACCGATCCGGCCTGGATCGAGCTGTCCTCGGGTCCACGCCTGATCGGCGGGGGGCGACTCGTGTCGGTCGAGGATGACGGTGGACGCCGCAGGATCCTGCTGGACGGCACCGCGGTGTCGTCCGACGAGTGGCAGGTGCGATCGATCGTCGAGACCTTCGACGACTGCGTCGTGGCCACGGCATCGAGCGAACCGACCCAGGTGCAGATCGTCCGATTCGGCTTCGACGGCACCATCACCGAGCTCACGTCAGGCGCGGCCGTCCACGGCGCGGCGATCGGCGGGCCCACCACCGTCATCAGCCGCTCAGGCCTCGACGCGGTCGGCACCACCGTCACGGTGCATCGCGACGGTGGCGAGGCCAGCGCCCTGTCCGTCGTCACCGAGGCGGCCCCGTTCGAGCCCGAGGTCACGATGCTGCGCGGCGGGGAGCACGACCTCAGCATCGCGGTGCTGTTCCCCCGCGGGCACAGCCGCGGCACCCACCGGCTGCCGATCCTGATGGACCCGTACGGCGGGCCGCACGCTCAGCGCGTGCTGTCATCGGCGCGGGCGTTCCTCGAGGCCCAGTGGCTGGCCGACCAGGGATTCTGCGTCGTCGTCGCCGACGGCCGCGGAACTCCGGGGCGCGGGAGCGAGTGGGAGAAGGCCGTGCGTGATGACTTCGTCGGCGTCACGCTCGACGACCAGGTCGAGGCGCTCGCAGTGGTCGCGGACGAGTTCCCCGACGACGTCGACACCGGCCGGGTGGGCATCACCGGCTGGTCGTACGGCGGCTACCTGTCAGCGCTGGCCGTGCTGAAGCGGCCCGACGTGTTCCACGCGGCCGTGGCGGGCGCTCCGGTGACCGAGTGGCGGCTGTACGACACCTGCTACACCGAGCGTTATCTGGGCGACCCGAACACCCAGCCCGAGGTCTACGACGCCAACTCGCTGCTTCCGCTGGCCCCCCGGCTCGAGCGGCCGCTGATGATCATCCACGGCCTGGCCGACGACAACGTCGTCGCGGCCCACACGCTGCGACTCTCCTCAGCTCTGCTCGCGGCGGGGCGACCCCACACCGTGCTGCCACTGTCCGGCGTCACCCACATGACGCCGCAGGAGGTCGTGGCCGAGAACCTCAAGCTGCTGCAGGTCGACTTCCTGAAGCAGCACCTGGACGCCTGAAGCACACTGGACCTGTGACTCCGCACAGCACCAGCACCAACTGGTCCGGCAACATCACCTACGACGCGGAGGTGCTGCACGAGCCGACGTCGGTCGAGGAGCTGCAGGAGGTCGTGGCTGGGTCGTCGCGCGTGCGGGCGGTCGGGTCGCGGCACTCCTTCAATCGCATCGCCGACACCGACCACGCCCAGGTGTCGGTCGCCCGGCTTCCCGTCCGCGTCGACATCGACGAGTCCGAGCGCGAGGTGACCGTGTCAGCCGGGCTGCGCTACGGCGACCTGGTGCAGCAGCTCGACGCCGCGGGTTGGGCCCTGCACAACTTGGCATCGCTGCCCCACATCTCGGTGGCCGGCGCCATCGCCACCGGCACCCACGGCTCGGGCGACCGCAACGGCAGCCTGGCCAGTGCGGTCTCGGCGATCTGCCTGGTCGGGCCCGATGGAGAGCTGCGAGAGGTGTGCCGCGGCGATCAGGACTT
>JBBSKV010000171.1:0-3997 GCA_038255955.1 Propionibacteriales bacterium | reverse complement strand
GTGGTCTGCCACCAGGCGGCGATGGTCGGCAACGGGGTCGACGCCCAGGACCTGCCCGACTACGCCGACCACAACGACCACGGCCAGGCCCGCCTGCTGGCGGCCATGGCCCGGGCCGGCGTCGGCCACCTGGTTCTCGCGTCTTCGATGGTCGTCTACGGCGACGGTCGGTACACCTGCCCCGAACATGGCGACGTGCCGCCCGCTGTCCGCCGCGTCGACGATCTCGACGCCGGACGCTTCGACCCGCGGTGCCCGCGGTGCGGCGGCGAGATCAGCTGGCGCCTGATCAGTGAGGACACGCCGTTCCTGCCCCGCACCAGCTATGCCGCGTCGAAGGTCGCGCAGGAGAACTACGCGTCGGCATGGTGCACCCTCGAGGGCGGCCGGGCGATCGCCATGCGCTACCACAACGTCTACGGCCCCGGCATGCCCGCGGACACCCCGTACGCCGGCGTTGCCGCGATCTTCCGGTCCGCCATCGCGCGCGGGGAGTCGCCCCAGGTCTTCGAGGACGGCGGCCAGATGCGCGACTTCGTCCACGTGCACGACGTCGCCGCGGCCAACGTGCTCGCGATCGAGCAGATCGCCCAGCACGAGGAAGGCCTGACGCCGTACAACATCGCGTCGGGTCAGCCGTGCACGCTGATGACCATGGCCGAGACCCTGGCTGGCGCTGCCGGCGGGGAGCCGCCCGTGGTGACCGGTGAGTACCGCCGCTTCGACGTGCGCCACGTGGTCGCGTCGCCCGCCGCTGCGTCCGCCGGGCTCGGATTCGACGCCCAGATCGCTCCCACCGAGGGTCTGGCCGCTCTCGCGGACGACCCGTTGCGCAGCCGGGCCTGAAATCGTGGAAGATTTTGGTGATCACACCGAATGGCGGCCCATCCTCCGTGGCCCTAGTTTCGAATCATGACAGTGGATGCCTCTGAGATCGTGTGTGACGTGGTGATCCCCTGTCGCGATGAAGCAGCAGCACTGCCAGCAGTGCTTGCCGGTCTGCCGAACCGCTGGCGGGCGATCGTCGTCGACAACGGTTCCAGCGACGGCACCGGCCAAGTGGCTGAACGACTCGGCGCCACGGTGGTTCGCGAAGATCGAGCCGGTTATGGCGCCGCCGTGCACACCGGCGTCGAGGCTGCCACCGCCGACCACGTCGCCGTGATCGACGGCGACGGCACCATGCTGCTGTCCGATCTGGTGCCGATGCTCGACATCGTCCTCGCCGGCGGAGCACGGATGGCAGTCGGCCGGCGTCGACCCGTCGAGCGCGGCGTCTGGCCGTGGCACGCCCGGCTCGGCACCTTGCTGCTCGCCACCGTCATCCGACGCCGTAGCGGATTCGGCATCCACGACCTCGCACCGATGCGGGTCAGCCGGCGCGACGACCTGCTGGACCTCGGGGTCGAGGACCGCCGGTTCGGATACCCGCTCGAGCTGATGCTGCGCGCGGCCGACGCCGGCTGGACGGTTCACGAGATCGACGTCGCCTACGGCCACCGCGCCCCGGGCACCAAGAGCAAGGTGTCCGGCTCGGCCAAGGGAACCGCTCGCGTCATCAAGGATTTCGCTAGGGTCATGCGATGATCACGCGCCTGGGGGGGCCCACCTTGCTGGTGGTGGCAAAGGCCCCCGTGCCCGGACTGGCCAAGACCCGCATCGCCGCGACCACGGGCGATGCGATCGCCGCCGAGCTGGCCGCCGCGGCCCTTCTCGACACCCTGGACACCGTCATCTCCGTCGGCGCCGATCGCGACTGGCCGGTCGTGGTCGCCATGACCGGCGACCTGTCGCGCGCTGCTCGCAGCACCGAGATCGCCGAACAGCTGTCGACGGTCACGGTCGTCGATCAGCGCGGAGACGCCCTCGGCGAGCGGCTCGCCCACGCACATGCCGACGCCGATCGTGGCCACGGTGTCGTGCAGGTCGGCATGGACACCCCCCAGCTGACCCCCGACGACTACGAGGTCGCAGGCGAGGTCGTGCAGGGCGGCGAACGCGCTCTCGGGCCGGCTGGCGACGGAGGCTGGTGGCTGCTGGGCCTGCCCGATGCCAGCGAAGCCTCTGCGCTGGTCGACGTCCCGATGTCCACCGACCGCACCGCCGAGCTCACCCAGCGCGCGCTGGGGAACGTCCGATGGTTGCGCACGGTCCAGGACATGGACACGTGGGAGGACGCACAGCAGATCGCGGCCACCATCGTTCCCTCTCGCCATGCCACGTCCCGACTCGCCGCCGCAGTCGACCAAGCCCTTTCCACAGGAGTGTCCCGATGACCGAGTCCTTCAACCCCACCGAGGCGTACGACGCTGCCTTCGCGACGGGACGGGCCGATGTCGTGGACGCCGGCGGGCAGACCATCCCGTTCGACGTGCACCAGTGGAACGGAGCGCCGGACATCGTGGACCGCTCCTTGTTCATCGAGCCCTGCGACGGACCCACCATCGACGTCGGGTGCGGGCCCGGTCGCCTCGTCGGCGAGCTGGCCAGCCGTGGCATCCCGTCCCTGGGCATCGACGTTTCTTCCGAAGCCGTCCGGCAGGCCCGCGGTCGCGGCGCCTACGCGCTGTGCCAGGACGTGTTCAGCCACGTGCCCGGCGAGGGCGAGTGGGCGTACGCACTGCTCGCCGACGGCAACGTCGGCATCGGCGGGGATCCCGTTCGGCTGCTCAGCCGCGTGCGCGAGGTCTTGTCGAGCACCGGCCACATCATCGTCGAGGTGGCCGGCCACGGCGTCGGGCTGGTGGCCGAGCAACGACGGCTGCGCATCAACGGACTGGACTCCGCCGAGTTCGCCTGGGCCGTCGTCGGACTCGATGCCATCGCCGGCGTCGCCGCGGCCAGCGGACTGCACGTTCACGAATCTCGCACGGTGGGATCTCGTCACGCCGTTACGCTGGTCAGATCATGAGAATGCGCCGAACCGACAGCACTGGATGAGACTCCCCCGAGTCGAGGACATCGAGGCCAAGATCCCGAGGCCCGATGACTTCGACGAGTCGCGACGCGGTCTGGCGACCACCAGCCGCGTCGGCAGGGCCCTCGGCATCGCCTTCGGCATCTGCTTCCTGACCGGCATGTGGAGCCACTTCCAGTACACCGATCCGGCATGGCTGCCCATCGGTCCCGACCCGGTGTGGCTGTACCGCTGGACGCAGGGCCTGCACATCATCTCCGGCACCGCCGCGGTGCCGTTGCTCCTGGTGAAGCTGTGGTCGGTCTACCCGCACCTGTTCACCCGACCCCCGGTCGCGAAGCGAGAGCTGGTCCTCGACGCGCTCTCGCGCCTGTCGATCGCCGTGCTCGTCGCGTCGTCGCTGTTCCTGCTGGCCACCGGCACCCTCAACATCGCCGGCTGGTACCCGTGGGACTTCAGCTTCCGTCGCACCCATGAGGCGATCGCCTGGGTCGCGATCGGTTCGCTGGTGCTGCACATCGGCGTCAAGCTGCCGCTGATCCGCCAGGGCCTCGACGCGCCCCTCGAGGACGATGACCATGACGGCGACGACGACGACCACCCGAGCGGCGGAGCCAGCCGCCGCGCTCTCCTGACCGCGACCGGTGCCGCATCGGGCCTCGCCGTGCTGCTGACTGCAGGCCAGACCGTGCCGTTCCTGCGCAAGGTCTCGGTGTTCTCGGTGCGCGACGGCGAGGGCCCGCAGGACCTGCCGATCAACCGCACGGCCAAGGGCGCTGGCGCGGTCGCCGCTGCCACGTCACCGGACTTCGCGCTCGAGCTGGTCTCCCAGGGCAAGTCGATGTCGCTGACGCTCGACGACCTGCGGGCCCTGCCGCAGACCACCCACACCCTGCCGATCGCGTGCGTCGAGGGCTGGAGTCGTTCGGCCGAGTGGACCGGAGTCCCCATCCGCGACCTGATCGCGTTGGTCGGCGCGGACGCCGAGTCGACCGTCCAGTTCCGCTCCATGCAGACCAAGGGGGCCTTCGGGTCCTCCGAGCTGCCGGCACAGTTCGTGGCGGACGGGCGAACGCTGCT
>JBBSKV010000170.1:0-4011 GCA_038255955.1 Propionibacteriales bacterium | reverse complement strand
CGGTGACCAGATCGTCACGAACGACATCGACGGCAAGGTGCTGGACGTCGACCTGCGCACCGTGCGCCTGCTGACCTTCGATGGCAACGACGTGCTCGTTCCCGCCGCGATGGTGCTGGACGCACCCATCACCAACTGGACCAGACGGGCCACCCGCCGCACCCAGCTCGACGTCGGGGTCGACTACGAGACCGATCTCGACCTGGCCCGCCGCACCATGCTCACCGCCATGTCCGCCGTAGACGGAGTGCAGGCCGACCCCGCTCCGGAAGCCTGGGTGTTCGAGTTCGGCGAGAGCACGATCAACATCGCCGCCCGGTTCTGGCACGAGGCGCCCGTCGCCACCATGTGGCGGGTGCGCAGCGAGGTGGCCGTCGCCATCAAGGCTGCCCTGGATGCCGAGAACATCGAGATCGCGGTCCCGCAGCGCGTGCTGCACCTGATGGAGCCCGACGCGCAGTAGCCGGACTGCTACTGGTGCTCGTCGGCCTCGCGCAGGAACTTCTCCATCCGCCGGCGGTCACGCTTGGTGGGGCGTCCGGCGCCGGGCTCGCGCTGGGCCACGACGGCCGGGCGCTCCTCCTTGGGCAACGGCGGGGGAGAGTGGTCGTCGAAGCAACCAGCGGCGACGGGGGCACCGACCCGCTTGGCGATCAGGCGCGTGACCACGTAGATCTTGGGGCCGCCGGGCGTCAGGGCCTCGACCTTGTCGCCGATCTTGACCGGGTGGGATGCCTTCACCTTCGTGCCGTTGACCGCTACGTGTCCGGCCTTGCACGCCGCCGATGCCATCGATCGCGTCTTGTAGACGCGGACCGCCCAGGTCCACGCGTCCGCACGCACCGAGACGGCCATGGACCCATCCTAGGGAGCGGCGCCCCGACTAGGCTGGACCGGTGAGCGAACCCGAGACCATCGAGATCCGCGGCGACATGATTCGTCTCGGCCAGTTCCTCAAGTTCTGCGGCATCGCCGAGAGCGGCGCCCAGGCCGGCGCGATGATCACCGATGGCGACGTGCTGGTCGACGGCGTCATCGAGACCCGTCGAGGCCGCCAGCTGGGCCATGGAGCACTCGTGGAGGTGCGGCTGCCGGGCAGCGTGATGTCGGCGCGCGTCGGCTAGTAACGGGTGCCGACCGGGCGGACGCTCAGTTGACGGCCTCGGCGAGCGCATCGACCGCGAAGTCGATCTCGTCGCGCGTGATGACCAGCGGGGGAGCCATTCGCAGCGTGCGCTGGTGCGTCTCCTTGCACAGGACGCCCTGGTCGCGCAGCGACATCGAGACCTCGCGTCCGGTGCGCGCAGCGGGGTCGATGTCGACACCCGCCCACAGCCCACGTCCACGGACCTCGGCGATGCCCTTGCCGACCAACCCGTTGAGCCGTTCGTGCAGATGTGCGCCGAGCTCGATGGAGCGCTGCTGGAACTCGCCCGTGCCGAGCAGCTCGACGACGGCGCGGCCGACGGCACAGGCCACCGGGTAGCCGCCGAAGGTCGATCCGTGCTGGCCGGGCTTGAGCACGCCGAGCACGTCGGCCCGACCGACCACGGCCGAGACCGGGATGATGCCACCGCCGAGCGCCTTGCCCAGCGTGTACAGGTCGGCGCGCACCTCGTCGTGGTCGAGCGCGAACACGGTTCCGGTGCGGGCCAGTCCGGACTGGATCTCATCGCTGATCATCAAGACGTTCTGCTCGTCGCAGAGGGCTCGGACGCCAGCGAAGAAGCCCTCGGGCGGCACGATGACGCCGGCCTCGCCCTGGATCGGCTCCATCAAGATGGCCGCCGTGTTGGGTCCGACCGCCGCGCGCACGGCGTCGAGGTCGCCGTAGGGGACGGTGATGAACCCCGGCGTGAACGGGCCGTAGTTGTCGTGCGCCGCCGCGTCGTCGGAGAAGGAGATGATGGTCGTGGTGCGGCCGTGGAAGTTGTTGCTGGCCACGATGATCTCGGCGGCGTCCAGTCCCACGCCCTTGACCTCGTAGGCCCACTTGCGGGCCACCTTGATGGCCGACTCCACGGCTTCGGCGCCGGTGTTCATGGTCAGCACCATCTCGGTGCCGGTGAGTGCCGCCAGCTCCTCGCAGAAAAGACCGAACTGGTCGTTGTGGAACGCGCGGGAGGTCAGCGTGAGCCGACCCAGCTGCTCGTGGGCGGCGGCGATCAGAGCGGGATGGCGGTGTCCGAAGTTGAGCGCCGAGTAACCCGACAGGAAGTCCAGGTAGCGATTGCCGTCGACGTCGGTGACCGACGCCCCTTCGCCTTCGGCGATCACGACGGGGAGCGGGTGGTAGTTGTGCGCGCCCCACTTCTCGTCGCGCGTGATGAAGGAGGTCGTCCGGCCGGGTTCGGTCATGTCCCCACCGTAACGGGACCACCTGATCGCGCATACGATCAGAGGGTGAACGAGCGACGTGTCAGCACTCCGGTCGCCGCGTTGCGACCGGGTCGTGGCGTCGTTCGGCACGTACGGGCCATGGCTGCCTCCTTGGCCTGCGTGACGACGGCCTTCGGAGCCCACGCCGCGTCCGGCGGTCAGATCGAGCCGACCACGGTCGTGGCCGCGTTCGTCGCCTCCGGCGCGCTCGCCTGGCTGATCGCCGCCGTGCGGCTCACACATCTGCAGATGCTCGGCCTGCTCGTGTTGTGCCAGGTCGGCGTGCACGCCGCGTCGATGGCCTCTCACGCCGCGGAGCCGGCATCGATGGGGCCGACCATGGCGCTGATGCACGTCGGTGCCACGGTCGTGAGCCTGATGGCGCTGGCGCGCGGGGAGTCGTTCGTCTGGGCGGTCGCCGAACGCTTGGCTCTGCGCCCCTTGCGCCTGTTGCTGCACCACGTCACGATGCCGCCGTCCGGCATCGCGATCGTGTCGATTCCTGCCACTCGGCCGCGCGAGGTTCTCGGACTCCGCGTGGCGCCGGTCCGGGGACCACCGACGGGGCTGCGCGCCTCCGTCGCCACGTCCCACTGACCCACAGCAAGGAATCTTCATGAATCGCATCATCGGGCGGCTCACCGCTGCCTGCACCACCGCTGCACTCGTCGCGATCGCCTCACCCGCCTGGGCGCACGTGCACGTCGACAGCGCCGACGCCACCCAGGGCGGTTTCGGCCTGGCCACGTTCCGGGTGCCGAACGAGTCTGAGTCGGCAGCCACGACGAAGCTCAGCATCACGCTGCCCACAGACGCACCGTTCGCCTCCGTGTCGGGCGAGGCGAAGCCGGGCTGGAAGATCTCGACGACCGCCGAGAAGCTGGACAAGCCGGTCACGAGTGGCGACTTCGAGATCACTGAGCCGACCCGGACCATCACCTGGACGGCCACCGGCCCCGGCATCCCGCCGGGGCAGTTCGACACCTTCGGGTTGTCGGGTGGTCCGTTCCCGGAGACCGATGAGCTCGTGCTGCCCACCACGCAGACCTATGACGACGGCGAAGTCGTCGCCTGGGACCAGGAACAGACCGGCGACACCGAGCCTGAACGCCCGGCGCCGGTGCTTGCGGTGGCCGAGGCCGACACCGACGTCCAGGAGGCGTCCTCGAGCACCGAGTCGTCGTCCGACCCGACCGCCCTGGTCGTCGCGATCGCGGCGGCCGTCCTTGCTGCCGCGGCGCTGCTGGTGTCGGTACGTCAGAATCGAACCCGTGCGTAAGAGCTTCTTCGTCGGCGCCGTTCTCGGCCTGCTGACGCTCGTCCTCGGGGTCGGACCGGCCAGTGCCCACGCGGGCCCGTCCGGCAGCGACCCCGAGGACGGCGCGAGCCTGCAGTCGCTGCCCTCGACGATCTCGTTCACGTTCACCGAGAACATCGGGAACGCCTTCGTCGCGATCACGGCACCGAACGGGACGACCGTCGAGACCAGTGAACCCAGTGCCGTCGACCGGTCGGTCTCCGTCCAGGTCACCGACCCCCCTGACCAGCGCGGTGTCTACAGCGCTTCGTACCGCGTGGTCTCGGCGGACGGCCATCCCGTCGCGGGCACGATCACGTTCACGGTCCTGACGG
>JBBSKV010000169.1:0-4034 GCA_038255955.1 Propionibacteriales bacterium | reverse complement strand
CGCTGGCCCTGACGTTTCGACGCGACACGCCAGCGTGTCGTGGTCAGAACGTCAGGCTCAGCGGGGCCCGTCAGTCGGGGGTCTGGGTGAGGGTGATGCCGTTGATGCAGAAGCGCTGGTTGGTGGGGGTGTCGAAGCCCTCGCCCTCGAACACGTGGCCCAGGTGCGAACCGCAGCGTGCGCAGCGCACCTCGGTGCGGGCGCGGCCGAACATCGAGCGGTCCTCGATGAACTCGACCCGGTCCTCGGCCATCGGAGAGTAGAACGCCGGCCAGCCGCAGTGCGCGTCGAACTTGGTGTCGCTGCGGAACAGCTCGGCCGAGCAGGCGCGGCACGAGTACACCGACGGCGTCGTGTCGGTCTCGATTGGTGAGCTGAAGGGGCGTTCGGTGCCGGACTTGCGGAGCACCTGGTACTCCTCAGGGCTCAGCTCGGCCTTCCACTCAGCGTCGGTCTTCTCCACGTCATAAGCCATGCGTCCAGCCTACGGCGGCGGACAAGGCCGCGCCCGACGTGACGGGGACGTCAGCGCTGGGCGTCGAACGGGACGTGCTCGAGCAGGTGCAGGGTCGGAACGTCCAGCACCCGCTTGGCCCGTGAGGTCCAGTCCATCTGGAAGAACTCCTTCACCACGTGCGACTCGGTGAGGATGATGGCCTCGCTGGAGCCGGTGCGCGTCACGAGCTCCTTCAGCGTCTCGATCGGGTCGAGCTCGGTCAGCTGCGTGGAGACCTGCTGATCGCGCGCGGTCAGGAGTGCGGCGCTGGCGTCGAGCTCGGCCTGGCCTGCCCGCACGACCTCGTGCTGGACCTCATCGACGGTGGCGGGGTCGGGCATGGCGGCGATCTGGCCACCGCCGATCGCGCTCATCGAGGAGGTGAGGATGGCCGTCGAGCTCTCGACCGGCAGCAGCAGGTGATAGCGGACGGTGTCCTCGAGGCCCTCGTGCAGCGCGACGATCTGGTCGGCGTCGAGGTCCTCGAGCTGGCGCTCGATGAGCAGGGCTACGTCATACATGAGCCCTACGGTACGCGTTTGGCCGGCGCAGCGGTTCGGGGTCGGCGCGCGGGCAGCGCCGTAGGCTGCCGCCATGACCTCGCTCTCCGCACAGCTGACCACCACCGGGCCCATCGACGTGGCGCTGCTCGACTCGCGCGCCACCACCGGATTCGACGGTGACAAGGCCGATGCGAAGGACGCCATGGCCGCGCTGGGCGAGGAGCTCTCGGACCTGCAGGAGCGTCTGTTCGCCCAGGCGCGCGCCGAGGTGGGCACCCAACGGGTGCTGCTGGTGATGCAGGGCATGGACACCGCCGGCAAGGGCGGAATCATCCGGCACGTCGCGGGCCTCGTGGATCCGCAAGGGCTGGCGATCACGGCCTTCAAGAAGCCGACGCCCGCGGAGCTGAAGCACGACTTCCTGTGGCGCATCGAGCGGGCCCTGCCGCAGGCTGGCGAGATCGGGGTCTTCGACCGCTCGCACTACGAGGACGTGCTGATCGGGCGGGTGCGCGAGCTGGCGCCGGTCGAGGAGATCGAACGACGGTACGACGCGATCAACGCCTTCGAGCAGGCCTTCGTCGATGACGGCGGCACGATCATCAAGTGCTGTCTGCACATCAGCCCTGACGACCAGAAGGAGCGGCTCGGCGAACGCCTGGACAACGCCGACAAGTACTGGAAGTACAACCCGGGCGACGTCGACGAGCGCCTGCTGTGGTCGGACTACGCCGCCGCCTACAACGTGCTCCTCGAACGCTGCTCGACCCCGGTGGCGCCCTGGCACGTGGTGCCGAGCGGTCGCAAGTGGTACCGCAACTGGGCGGTGGCGACCCTGCTGGCGGAGGCCCTGCGGTCGATGGACCTGCAGTGGCCCGAGGCCAGCTTCGACGTCGAGATCGAGAAGGCGCGCCTGGCCGCCAGCTAGGGCGACGACGCCGACGACGTGAGAGTGGCCTCGAAGGTCATGTCCTTGCTGGCCTTGTAGTTGGAGCTGACCTGCGCCGCGATGGTGTTCGTGCCGTCCGTGAGCAGGCCGTCGGGAATCGGGAAGGTGATCGGTTCGGCGAAGGCGTCGTCGTGCGAGAGCGCCTTGACCGCGTAGGTGTCCCACGGGACTGAACCGTCGGGGAGGTTCGAGCGCCCGACCTCGGTGCCGTTGACGTAGACCACCACGCCGTCGTCAGCGAAAACGGTCAGCCGCGGCTCGACCAGCGCCCCGGCATCAGCGATGTCGACGGATTGCCTGAACTGTGCGGCGAGCGGGCGAGATGTGCTCGGCGTCGTGCCGAGGTCCGTGGCCGGCTCCCACTCGCCGAAGCCCAGGGGCGCCGGTCCCTCCGTCCAGCCCGAGTCATCGAACTGCTCGGACGTCCACGACGCGTCGGGAGCGGACGCGTCGAAGCGGTAGCGCCAGTCCGCACCCGCGGGAGCGTGGATCGTCGCGAGGTCGTCCTTCGGCGTGCTCATCGGGTACGGGAGGGTGAACTCGCTGTCGTCGTCGGTCTCGTACTCGCCGAGGTAGGGCGAGTAGGTGCGCGCGGAGATCGTGTCCTCGGCGGGATCGAAGGTGTAGTAGCGCAGCCAGCCCTCGCCGCCCTCGGGCCGGCCCTGGTAGTTGCTCAACAGCTGGTGGACCGGCGTGCCGCACGCGTTGGCATCGGTGCGCTGGCCTTCGCCGTCGGTCTTGTCCGAGCGCGACGTCCAGTGCCCGTTGACCACCATGAAGATGTTGCAGTTCGGGAAGATCAGCTTGTCCCAGATCTTCGGTGCGCTGTTGATGCCGGGATCGGTGCGCGTGGTGAACGAGCCCCGCCGGTCGTCGGTGTCGATGAAGCCGTGGGTGCTCACGATGACGCGTCGGTCCGGGTGGTTGTCGATGACCTTCTGGGCCCACTCGATCGCGTAGTCAGGTGCTTCGTACTCCAGGCTGAGGACCAGGAAGTTCATGCCACCGGCGGAGAAGATGCTGAAGCTGTCCTTGTTGCCGCGGTCGACTGGATCGGGGCCGTACAGATCCTGCCCGAGATAGCCGCCGTACTGCGACGTCGACGGGGTCCAGGCACTGCGCTGGTACCGGCTGGGCGGGAAGTACTCGTCGAACTTGGCGGCCTCGCCCGTCGCGACGTTCATGTCGTGATTGCCCGGCAGCACGGCGTTGGGGATGCCGGCGTCGTCGAGCACCTTCATGTGCACGCTCGCGCGCTGCCACATCGGGTCGCTGGGGTGGGACTCCACGAGGTCGCCGACCTGCGCGACGAAGGCCGTGTTCAGATCGGCGCGGTAGTCGCGGATCCACCGCGTCTGCTGACCGACGATGAACTCGTCGGTCTCGCTGAGCGTGTACGACTGGGTGTCAGGCAGCACGACGAATGTGAACGGCTCGCTCGGGCTGGCGGCTTCCGAGCTGGGTGACCTGGTGAAGACCAGCAGCAACGGCACGGTGATGGCCGCCAGCACCGCGAGGCGGATGAGCCGACCCGTGGCCGTCGTGCCCCACACCATCGCTGCCATGCCCGCCCCTCCGGTGACCGCCCGGCCACCTGGTGACCCCCGTCTCAGTGCAGAGGGAGTCAGAGCCTGATCATGACGGGATCAGCTGGCCCACGCCTCGAGCGGGACCAGGCTCACCGCACCCACGGCGTAGCGCGCCAGGACCGCGCGGGCGATCTCGGTGTCCGCGCCCAGGGGAGCTGCGACGGCGACGGCGCCGGCCTCGGTCGCGAGCTCGGCGACCCGGTCGGTGTGCTGGTCCGGTGCGAGGAAGAGCAGGCCGACGGCGATGTGGCGTCGGCCGTCGGCGCGGTGTGCCCGGACGGCCTCGCCGGCGGCCGGGGGAGCGGCCGTCGCGAAGGCTGCGATGGTCGGCAGGCGGTGATGGTTGCCCCAGGCGCGAGCGGCGCGGGTGATGGCGGACTGCACCAACGGGTCGCTGGAGCCCTGACCGGCGAGCACGAGCCCGTCGAGCTCGCGGACCCGTCGGCGCGACAGGACCTCGCGCAGTCGCTGGTCGAGGATCTGCAGGAAGGCGCCCT
>JBBSKV010000168.1:0-4061 GCA_038255955.1 Propionibacteriales bacterium | reverse complement strand
CTGTGCTGGCGGCTCTGTCTGTGCTGGCGGCTCTGTCTGTGCTGGCGGCTCTGTCTGTGCTGGCGGCTCTGTCTGTGCTGGCGGCTCGCTCGTATCGGGGGCCTCGGCGGTGAGCGCATGCTGGGCGGGTCCACCGGTTTCGAGGTGATTCGGTGGAGGCGCCGCGTACTCCGCCCCGACGGGCCGCGACGAGCCCGCAGCGAGGTGATCCGCCATCAGCCCGGTAGACGTGTGCGACCAGCCGAGCGCGTGCCCGATCTCGTGTCGCAGCACAGTACCGAGATCCATCGTGTCCCAGCCCTGGCCGGCCGCATCGCGGTCGACGGTGAGTACCTTTCCGTCCGCAGATCCGAGGCGGCGGCCGGGGAGATCGGCGATGCTCGCGGAGATGCCCGAAAGGTCTGCGGAGGGGCTGACCGCCTGCCAGTCGGCCTTCGCCTGGGCAAAGATGCTGGCGAGCGTCCCAGAGTCGAGCTCGGCGTCAGTTTCCCGCTCCAGCACTCCCGGCGAGGCCGATGCGCTGAGAAATTGTTCGCCCGGAGCCATCACGGCTGCCGCGACGCCGGTAAGAGAAGTGCCAGTCAGGACGAGGAGCAGCAACAAAACAGCGCACATATCGGAGGAACGAGCTGCAGTTTGACCTGCCGGCCCGAATTCTCCGAATGAACGGATCATCATTGCCTCCGCTTGCTGCGATCAACCGCAGCCTAGACCCTCTTCAGAGAGCCTGTCAGGCATTTTCTAAAAACTTCCTGGTGCAAGGCGCTGTCGCACCTGGGCATGGTCCTTCGTGGACTGCCTGCTGTCGCTCGCCCGAAGGATCAGCTGCGGTCAAGCCCCGCAAATGCAGAATGCCAGTGATCTCAGTTGCCTGAAAATCACTGGCATTCCAGTTAAACTCGGTCGGGCTGACAGGATTTGAACCTGCGACCCCCTGACCCCCAGTCAGGTGCGCTACCAAGCTGCGCCACAGCCCGTGGCTACCGAGGATGAACGTTACCGCAACCACCCCTTGTCCCCGACATCGGCCGGAGCCGGACCACCGAGTGGCGCAGAATGTTCCGCGAGTGGCGCAAGTTGGTTCAGTTGACGTATCGAAATTAGCCAATTTGCGCCACTCGCGGGGGTTCTGGCTGGTTGGCTGGCCGGCGCGGGGGTTAGCGGCGGGCGCGCTTCTCGCGGGGGCGCTGCTGCAGGTGGATCGGGGTGCCGACGAAGCCGAAGGTTTCGCGCAGACGACGCTCGATGTAGCGCATGTAGGACGCCTCGAGCTTGCCGGAGGTGAACAGCACGAAGGTCGGCGGCGAGGTGCTGACCTGGGTGCCGAACAGGATCTTGGGCTGCTTGCCGCCGCGCACCGGGTGCGGATGCTCGGCGACCAGGCGGCCGAGGAAGGAGTTCAGCGTGCCGGTGGGCACCCGGGTCTCCCAACCCTCCAGGGCCGAGTCGAGAGCACGCACCAGGCGATCCACGTGCCAGCCGGTGCGAGCCGTGATGTTGATCCGTGGCGCCCATTGCACCTGCACCAGCTCACGCTCGATCTCACGATCGAGGTAGAACCGGCGCTCCTCGTCAACCAGGTCCCACTTGTTGAACGCGATGACCAGGGCACGACCGGTGTCGGCCACCTGGCTGACGATCCGCAGGTCCTGCTCGGTCAGGGAGACGCTGGCGTCGATGATCAGCACGCCGACCTCGGCCCGCTCGATGGCCGACGACGTGCGCAGGCTGGCGTAGTACTCGTGACCGGTGGCGTCACGGACCCGACGGCGGATGCCGGCGGTGTCGATGAAGGTCCAGGTCCGCCCGCCCAGCTCGACGATCTCGTCGACCGGATCGACCGTCGTGCCCGAGGCGTCGTCGACGACGACCCGCTCCTCGCCGGCGAGCCGGTTCAGCAGGCTGGACTTGCCGACGTTGGGCTTGCCGACGATGGCCACGCGGCGCGGACCGAGATCGGGCTCCCAGTCCTCCGGCGGAGCGTCGGGCAGCGCCTCGAGAATCGCGTCGAGCATGTCGCCACTCCCCCGGCCGTGCAGCGCCGAGACCGGGATCGGCTCGCCCAGGCCCAGGTTCCACAACGCGGCCGCCTCGGCCTCGGTGCGCTGGTCGTCGACCTTGTTGGCCGCCAGCACCACCGGCTTGTTGGCGGCACGCAGGATGCGCACCACCTTCTCGTCGATGTCGGTGATGCCCACCGTGGCGTCGACGACGAACAGCACGGCGTCGGCCACCTGGATGGCGATCTCGGCCTGGGCGGCGATGCGCTCGGCCATGCCCTTGGCATTGGGGTCCCAGCCGCCGGTGTCGACGACGGTAAAGGCTCGGCCGTTCCAGATCGCGTCGTACGCGACGCGGTCTCGGGTCACGCCCGGGACGTCCTCGACGACCGCCTCACGGCGACCGATGATGCGGTTGACCAACGTCGACTTGCCGACGTTGGGGCGGCCGATGACGGCCAGTACCGGTTGGTGCTCAGTGGTCATTGCGGGCTCCAGCCGGCAAGGGCCCGGGCAGCTCGCGGCGTGCCGCTGACTTCGCCCAGGCGAGGTGGTCCCTGAGATGGGAGTGGATCTGTTCGGTGGCCGCGTCGATCGCCGCGCGATCACGCGGCCACGGCTGCGGTTCGATCCGCATGGGTCGACCGTAGACGAGGTCGATGCGGGCGCCCTCGGCCGGCTTGTACTGGGGGCCCTCGCCGCGCTCGCGGGTGCCGAAGATCGCCAGCGGGACGACCGGAGCGCCACTGATCAGTGCGAGCCAGGCGACACCTCCGCGAATCTGGCCGAACTCGCCGTCCCCGCGGATGCCTTCGGGGAAGATGCCGACGGCCTGTCCGGCCTCCAGCGCTCCCGCGGCCTGCCGCAGCGCACCGGCGTCGACCCGGTTGCGCGCCACCTTGATCTGGCCGAGCGCCCGAAGCAGGTGCCGGTGCTTGCCGGCGAACTCCTCCTCCTTGGTCAGCATGTGCAGCTTGCGCGGGCACCGCGCCACCAGGGTCGGGCCGTCAGCCCAGCCGATGTGGTTGCCGGCGATGATGACCGGTCCGGACGCGGGCACGTGGTCCTGCCCTCGTTCGTCCACGTCCCACTTGCGCAGGAAGTGCGGGCCCGCCACCGCGCGCATGGCGGTGAGTCCGACCTCGGGGATGGCGCGATTCTTGGATGTGGTGCTCATCGGTCCTCCTCCACGATCTGGACGATCAGATCGATGACGGCCTCGAGGCCAAGATGGGTGCTGTCGACGACGGTGGCGCCGTCGGCCTGCAGCAGCGGTGACACGGCGCGGGTGGAATCGATCTGGTCGCGACGTGCCAGCGCAGCCTGCGTGGCCCCCGCGTCGGCGGCACCCGTCTCGGCGGCCCTGCGTGCGGCCCGCGCGGCGGGGTCGGCCACGAGATAGATCTTGGTGTCGGCATCGGGCGCGACGACGCTGCCGATGTCGCGGCCCTCGACGACGATGCCGCCGGCAGCCGCCTCGATGATGTCGCGCTGCAGCGCCACCAGAAGCTCGCGCACCCGTGGGACAGCAGACACTGGACTGACCGATGACGTCACGTCGTCACCGCGGATGGGTGCGGAGACGTCCTCGTCATCGACGTGGATCGTGGGAGTGGTCGGGTCGGTGCCAGACCTCAGGGTGACCTTCTCGGCCGCCGTGGCGATCGCGTCCGGATCGGCCAGGTCGACCCCGGCCTGCAGCAACGCCCACGTCATGGCGCGGTACATCGCGCCGGTGTCGAGGTAGGTCAGACCCAGCCGCGACGCGACTCCTCGCGACGTGCTCGACTTGCCCGAACCTGACGGTCCGTCGATGGCGACGACTCTGGGCGTGCCCCTCACGATGTCCTCCTGCTAGCGATGTGCGGCCCAGCCCCGCGCGTCCAGCGCGGTGACCAGGATGTCGGCCTTCGAGGCGTCCACGGCGATCTCGACCTGACCGACCAGGCGGCCCAGCTCGTGATCGATGCGGATGTCTTCGACGTTCACCCCTGATTGTCCCGCATCACCCATCAAACGTGACAACTCGCCCGGTTGGTCGGTCACCGAGACGTACACCGT
>JBBSKV010000167.1:0-4112 GCA_038255955.1 Propionibacteriales bacterium | reverse complement strand
TCGCCGGTGACTCTGCCGGGGCCCAGATCGCCGCGCAGGTCGCGGCCATCACCACGAGCGCGCCCTACGCCGCGGTGGTCGGAGTGAAGGCGAGCCTGCAACCGTCCGAGCTGGTCGGCACGGTGCTCAACTGCGGCCCGTACGTCCCTTCCATGGTGCGGAACGCCAGCGGGATCGGCGGCTGGTTCGTCAAGACCGTGGCCTGGTCCTACATCGGCACGAAGGACTTCGACGCGCCGATCATGGCCGAGGCCGATCTGGTGGCCAACGCCACCGCTTCGTTCCCGCCCACGTGGATCTCAGGCGGCAACGATGATCCGCTCACCCCGCAGGGCCGGGCCTTCGCCAAGCGTCTGACGAACCTGGGCGTCGACGTGACGCCGCTGTTCTATCCCGACGACCACACGCCGGCACTCGGCCACGAGTACCAGTTCGACCTGACGCTCGCGGACAGTCGACGCGCGCTGGCCGACACGGTCGCCTTCCTGGATCGCGTCTCCTCGGGCGACGACGCTGCGGCCAGCTGACCCTCCAGCCACATCATCGCCTGCGAGAAGCGCAGACGCTGCTAGCCGGTCGTCCGGCTGCTGGACTCTGACAGCGCGCGCAACGCGGACATCGCCCCCGCGGCGTCTGCGTGCGGCACGAACAAATGATCGTGAAAGAACGCTGCCACCACGTTGCAGCTGATGTCGGCGTCGGTGAGCGCGGCGCTGACCGCTGCCGTGAGCCCCACAGCGTCAAGAGCGCTGTGCACCTCCAAGGTGATCCAGGCCGCCACGAAGTCCGGCACTGTCCCGAGCTCTTCTGCCTGCTCGATCGTCACGACCACCGTCGTGCCCTCGTCCTCGACGAACGTCATGAGGGGATCGACGGTCGCGGCGGTCGCGGCGTCGACCGTGAGGAACACGTAGCGGCCATCATGCAACCGCGGTGTCATCGTGGCCAGAAGCTCGGACAGCTCGGTGATCGAACTCATTGAGCATCACGATAGGTCGAATCACTGGCACGCCGGCGGACCAGCGCTGATCCCCCCAGCATCGCCAGGACGGCCGCCGCCGCGACCCACACCCAGTCGGGCAGGGAGTTCACGGCCCGACTCACGACGGACTGCACACTGATGAAGGCGTCGACGATCGGATCAGAGGCGCTGGCTCCGCCGAAGTTGGTGCGCAGCTCGACCACGCCGTAGTAGGCGACGTACAGACCCATCAGGACCATCACCGCTCCCCCGACTCGCCCGATGATCGGCATCAACGACCGGGCACGACTGACCGCACCCGAGCTGGCCAGTGCGGCCGACACCGCGAGGACGCCGACCAGCACCGTCATCCCCGCGGCGTATGCCAGATAGGACAGGACTCCGGCCCAGAACGAGTCGCTGCGGAAGGTGGAGAAGGTGACCGCCAGGAACGGCCCGATCGTGCAGGACAGCGAAGCCACCGCGTAGGCGATTCCGTACCCGAACATCGACCCGAGCGCCTCGGACGGGGCCGCCGACACCTTCGGCGTCATGAACTTGATCTCCCGGCCGCCCAGCATGACGGCGCCCATCCCGGCCAGGACCAGACCGATGACCACCGTGGCGTACGGCAGATACTTCTGCACCGACAGCGAGATCGGCGCGATGACCAGGGCGAAGAGCCCGAACACCAGCACGAAGCCGACGGCCATCACCGCGGTTGCCATCAGTGCGCGCGCCAGCGCCGCGGCCCGGGATCGGTGCTGTCCTCCGACCACCACCAGCGCCAGATAGCCCGGGAGCATCGCGAATCCGCACGGGTTCAGTGCCGCCACCAGGCCCGCAGCGAAGGCCAGCGAGACGATGGACCAGTCCATGTCAGCTCTTCTCGAGCTCGGCGATCTTGCTCGACAGCTCGGACTTCGACAACGACCCGGGCACGACCTCGACGTCGCCGTCGGCCGTGATGAACGCGAAGGCCGGCTGTGCCGTGACGCCGAACTTGGCCCAGACCTCGGCGTCGGTGTCGGCCAGGTTGGTGAAGTCGAACCCGAACTCCTTGACGAAGCCCTGCATCGATTCGGCGGAGTCGAGCGCGGCAACGCCCAGGAAGTCGACGTCCGTGGTCTTCGCCGCCGACGCGACGCCGGGCGCCTCGTTCTGACAGACGTGGCACCACGGGGCCCAGAACCACACGACTGCCGGCTTGCCGGCCAGGCTCGACCCCTCGAACGCGTCACCCGTGGTGGTGGTCGAGGTGAAGTCGAGCTCGGCGGGCACGTCCGGTGACGCCGATTCAGCCGACGTGTCAGCAGCCGATCCTGCAGAAGTCGGTGCCGCGGCCGGATCTGTCTCCGTGGCGGCACCCGACCCGCAGGCCGCCAGGGCGAACGTGGCCGCAACGATGGCGGTCAGGGACTTGAGGCGTCGCATGGGAACCGGATCCTGTCGGCGGTGATGGTCGAGGTCGTCATCCTCGACGCTACCTCGCAGCCGGTTGGTGCATCGGGTGAACGGCCGCAGGCCGACTGGCGGTTTTGCGTCACGCGCATAGGGTTTCCGGGGTGGACACCCCCCTCAACGACCGCTACGAGCTGCAGGCTGTGCTCGGATCCGGCGGGATGGGTGAGGTCTGGCGGGCGCACGACCGACGGCTGGATCGCGCCGTCGCCATCAAGCTGATGCGTACGCGCACGAGCGAGGACGACGTCACCCGGGCGCGCATGCGCAGCGAGGCGCTGCTGGCCGCGTCGATCCACCACCCCGGCGTGGCCCAGATCTTCGACTACGAGGCAGGCGACGACGCTGCCGAGGGCGCCTCGTTCATCGTGATGCAGTTCATCGACGGGCGCTCCCTGGCCGAGCTGTTGCGGACGAGCGGTCCGATGGACACCGAGCAGGTGATGTCGATCGTCGTGCAGGTCGCGTCGGGGCTGCAGGCCGCGCACGAGCTGGGCGTCGTGCACCGCGACGTGAAGCCCGCCAACATCATGGTCACGCCGACTGGCAGGACCGTCCTGGTCGACTTCGGCATCGCCCGCTCCGATTCCAGCGAGCCCCTCACCGAGACCGGCACGCTCCTGGGCACCGCTCAGTACTCCAGCCCGGAGCAGTCCGCGGGACGCCCGGCGACGCCGCGCTCGGATCTGTACTCGTTGGGCATCGTGGCGCACCACTGCCTCACGGGAGAGTCACCCTTCCGGCGCGACACCCCCATCGCCACGGCTCTGGCGCATCTCAACGACGATCCGCCCCCACTCGATGACAGTGTGCCGCTGCCCGTCCGGGAGCTCGTCAGCTCCATGACCGCGAAGAACCCCTCGGACCGACCGGCCAGTGCTGCCGCCGTCGCTGAGCTGGCGGCGACCATCGGGGCCGACGACCGGATCGCCGTTCCGCCGGCCTTCGCCACCGACTCCTCTGAGAGCGCGACCTCGACGACCATCGCCCCGGTCCTCGCGGCGCCGGCACCAGCCGAACCAGCGCGCAGAACGAGGCGGCGTGCCGGTGTGCTGGCGGCGGTGGCGGCGGCGCTCGTGCTCTTCTCGGGCTGGGCCTTGTGGCCCCAGAGCGAGACACCTGTCCCGGACGTCGTCGGCATGAGCCTCAGCCGTGCGTCGGCAGTGATCAAGGACGCCGGAATGACGCCGCGCGCTCGCCCCGTGGACGCCGTCGGCGAGCAGAAGGACGATGTCCTGGAGCAAAGCCCCGCGGCCGGAGATCCCGGACCGTCCGACGGGATCGTGGAGGTGATGGTCGTGTCGGGCAAGGTCGCCGTCCCCACCGACGACATCATCGGGCTCAGCTACCCGAAGGCAGTGGCCGCACTGGAGAAGCTCGGGTTCGTGGCCAAGCGCACCGACGTGACCCAGACGGCCAACGCCGACGAGGTCATCGCCCTGGATCGATCGGGCCGGCTCCCCGAGGGGTCCACCATCACCCTCAGCGTCGCGGTCGCCCCTGTCGTCCAGCAGCAGAGCACCGGCGGAACCTCGACCGCCGGCGGCGGATCCACCCAGAAGTCCACCCCCACGAAGCCGCCAAAGGCCAGCAGCGGGAAAGGGAAGGGCAAGGGCAAGAAGAAGTAGTAGCCTTCCACCCGATCCGGCCCTCGGGTTTCAACTGACCGGGTGCGGGTATGACACCTCAG
>JBBSKV010000166.1:0-4182 GCA_038255955.1 Propionibacteriales bacterium | reverse complement strand
GCTTCTCGATCGCCAGCATCGCGCCGGTGGGCAGCATCTTCTTCAGACGCTGGCTTCGCAGGTTCGAGACCGACAGCTTCTGGTGCACCCGCAGACCGGCCGCAGCCAGCTGATCGGTGACGGTGTCGATGTTGTGGTTCACGAAGGCGATGGCGTCGGGCTCATCGGCCTTGACGGTGCGGATGCTGACCGGATCGGCGGGCAACGACTTGCCCTGCTTCTTGAAGGCCCGACGGTTCTTGTAGTGCCCGTAGTTGGCGACCTCGATGATGGCGGTGCCACCGGGAGCGAGCACGCGTGAGATCTCGGCGAACTCGGCACTGGGCTCGGGCAGGTGGTGCATGACTCGCACCATGGTGATCAGGTCCAGCTCGCCGTCGGCGAAGTCCAGCGCGTCGGCCTGCATCTGCACCTGGGCGATGTCGGTGCCGGCCAGCAGCTTGGCGGCGGCGTCGAGCTGGGTGCGGCTCGGCTCGGCCAGGGTCACGTGATCGGCAAAGGTGCGCAGCAGCAGGCAGAGCCGACCGTAGCCGCCACCGATGTCGGCCGCCTTGGCGAAGCGGCGACCCGACAGGATGCGCTTGATGGCGATCTGCTCGGCCGCGTTCTCGTACGCCCGCTCGTCGAAGTACGTGGTGTAGTCGTACCCCCGGTCGTACTGGTCGGCGACCTTCTTGGCGGGCTGGTCCGGCGTCTGATCATTCACGTCCTCGACTCTAACAATGAGTCGCGACGGCGCCGACAGGCCGATCAGCCAAAAGTGCGCGGTCCGTAGGTCGCGGCGCGCTTGGCCATGCCGGCCTCGCGGGCCACGGCGGTGTTGGGCGCCTTGAACATCGCGGCCTGCAGTCGTCGTTCGCGGCGCAGGGCCGAGCGGCGGCTGCCCCGCTGGTTCGCGTACAACAACTGCTTGGTGGCTGCGACCGAGTCAGGGGACCGCTCGACGATCTGCCCGACGAGAGCCATGGCCTCGGCCATCGGGTCATCAGCTGCAGCACTGGCCAGCCCGAACTCGACCGCCTGGATCCCGGTGATGACCTCGCCGGTCATGGCCAGCCGCTGCAACGTGTCGATGGGCAGGTTCTCGATGAACGGGATCGTGCCCCCCATGTCAGGGACCAGACCCCACTTGGCCTCCAGAATCGCCCACTGGGAGTCCGGCGTCGTGAAGCGGAAGTCCGCACCGGCCGCCAGCTGCACGCCCGCGCCGTAGCAATGGCCCTGCACCACGGCGATGACCGGGACCGGGATCTCGCGCCAGATCGTCGAGAACTTCTGGAAGCGATTCACCATCCGGGGACCGGCGAAGAAGTACTTCGCCACCCGGCGCTTGTTCTTGAAGGCCGAGGCGAAGTCCAGACCCGCGCAGAACGAACGGCCACTGCCCTGCAGGATGATGGCGCGGATCGCGGTGTTCTTGCGCAGCAACTCGGCTGCCGCGAGGAGCTCGTCGACCAGGTCCAGATCCACCCCGTTCAGCTGCTCGGGGCGGTTCAGGGTCACGTGGGCGACCGGGCCGTCGATCCTCAGGAGCACGCGGGGTTCAGGCATGGCGACAGACTATGGGGCGCCGCCGCGACGGGTGCCGATGAGCAGGTCGATCGCCTCGGACATGTCGTTCGCCCGGGTTGCTCCCGGGACGACCAGCTCGCCCCAACCAGGTCCGCCCAGGACGAGGCGGGTCCCCGCGGGCAGGGTGGCGACCGCGTCCAGCAAGGTCTCGTCGCCGTGACGTTCCAGCGTGGCCCACACGAAGATGACGTCCGGCTCGGTCCGTCGGGCCAGGTCGGCCAGGGAGTCCCACGGCACCCGGCCGCCGAGCACGAAGCTGCCGGTGCCCCGCTCGGCCAGTGCGGCCTCGAGTGCGAACACCGGCAGTGCGTGCTGCTCCTCCTCCGCGCTGGCCAGCACGACTCCGCCGGGACTGAGCGGAGCCGACAGTGACCGGGAGTGCAGACGCAGCTCGGCGAGCAGCCGCTCGCTGGCGATGTGCTCACTGACGACACCGATCGTGCCGTCCGACCAGGCCTCTCCGACCCGGATCAGTGCGGGGGTCAGCACGGCGTCCCACGCCTCGACGACGCCGTGGCGGCGCAGCACCCCGCTGAAGAGGCTGGACAGGCGGCTGGGGTCGATGTCGATGACGGCGTCCAGGATCGCGTCGACCGTCTGGACCGTCGTCAGCTCGGCATCCCCCAGCTGTTCGCCGAACAGCAGCGCCGCGACCTCATTGGCATCGAGGTCATGCGCCACCCTCGCGGCCTCACGAGGCGTCACGCCGCGATCCAGCAGGCGCCGCATGAAGTCGACTCGCTCGATGTCGCTGGCGGTGTAGCGGCGGTGGCCGCCATCGGTCCTCTGCGAGGGCCCCAGCTGGTAGCGCCGTTCCCATGTCCGCAGGGTGCCTTGGGCGATCCCGAGCCGCTGGGACACAGCACCGACGGCCCACGTGAGCGAGCCGGGCGTCGACTCCTCGCTCGAGGCGTCAGCAGATCCGTCCATGGGACAACCCTAGAACCTTGTCAGAACCTACGCAGTTGTCCAGACCTGTGGATGAACCGGTGGACAACCGGATTCTTCCTGTCCTGACAACGGCGTTCACCACCTGACGTAGATCACATTCCAAAACCTAGTCAAAACCTCTTCAGTCGCATAAGGTCGAATCATCCCGCCGGATCGAAGGAGAACTGACCATGCCGAACATCCACAAGCTGCCGATTCCGATCATCGAGTCGTACGAGTGGCAGTGGGACGGCGCCTGCGCACAGCTGAGCTCGGAGATGTTCTTCTCCCCCGACTCCGAGCGCGGCGCCAAGCGCACGGCGCGTGAGGCGCGCGCCAAGGAGATCTGCCACACCTGTCCGGTCATCGACCGTTGCCTGCAGCACGCGATGGAGACCCGCGAGCCGTACGGCGTGTGGGGCGGCCTCACCGCCGGCGAGCGCATGCGTCTGACCGACAGCCGCATCGCCAGCTGACCTGCCCACCCCAACCGTCAGATGTTGCTCGACGGTGCGATGCTCTAGCCATGAACGAGCCCGTGCACGCTGAATCCGCCTCACCTGAGCTGGCCGTCATCGGTGGATCAGGCTTCTACACGTTCTTGGACGATCCCCGCTCCGTCACGGTCGACACGCCGTACGGCCCCACGTCGGCACCCATCTCCGTGGGACACGTGGGCGACCGGCTGGTCGCCTTCCTGCCGCGGCACGGCAGCAACCACGAGTTCCCCGCCCACCGGGTGCCCTACCGCGCGAACATGTGGGCTCTGCGCAGCCTGGGCGTTCGGCAGATCCTGGCGCCGTGCGCCGTCGGTGGGCTGCAGGAGGCCTACGGCCCAGGGACCTTCGTGGTGCCCGATCAGCTGGTCGACCGCACCACCGGCCGCACGCAGACCTACTTCGACGAGGGCGCCTGCCACATCTCGTTCGCCGACCCGTACTGCGAGCGACTGCGGGGCCATCTGCTCACCGGGCTCGCCGACCACGACCCCGTGGACGGCGGCGCCATGGTCGTGATCGACGGACCGCGCTTCTCCACCCGGGCCGAATCACGCTGGTACGCGGCCCAGGACTGGGCCGTCGTCAACATGACCGGACACCCCGAAGCGGTGCTCGCCCGCGAGCTGGCGCTCTGCTACTCCACCGTCGCCCTGGTCACCGATCACGACGCCGGTGTCGACGCCGGCAGCGCAGTGAGCATGGAATCGGTGTTCGAGGTGTTCGCCTCCCACACCGACACCCTCAAGCAGGTCCTGCGCAGCGTGGTCGCGGGCGTCGGGTCCGAGCGCGACTGTGCCTGCGGATCCGCCGTCGACGGCATGGACCTGCCGATCGAGCTGCCGTGAAGATCCTCCTGACCGGGGCGGCCGGCTTCATCGGCACCCACATCGGCCGGATCGCCGCCGACCGTGGGCACGACGTCGTCGCGCTCGACACCTACCTGCCGCAGGCGCACGGCGAGCACGCCAAGCCCGCGCCGGGCGTGCACCAGCTTGACCTGCGTCACGACTCGCTGGACGACGTCCTGCAGGACGTCGAGGTGGTCTGCCACCAGGCGGCGATGGTCGGCAACGGGGTCGACGCCCAGGACCTGCCCGACTACGCCGACCACAACGACCACGGCCAGGCCCGCCTGCTGGCGGCCATGGCCCGGGCCGGCGTCGGCCACCTGGTTCTCGCG
>JBBSKV010000165.1:0-4210 GCA_038255955.1 Propionibacteriales bacterium | reverse complement strand
TTGGCCGAGGCCAGGAAAACCTGCTTCATCGGTCCTGCTTCATCGCGCGAGGGCCTCACGCTGGAGGCGAGTGAGGTCGACACAGCCCTTGCCGGCCAGGTCGAGCAGTGCGTCGAGCTCTGCGCGGTCGAAGGTGGCGCCCTCGGCGGTGCCCTGGACCTCGACGAAGGTGCCCTCACCGGTCATCACGACGGTCATGTCGGTCTCGGCGCGCACGTCCTCGACGTAGGGCAGGTCCAGCAGCGGGGTGCCGTCGACGATGCCCACGCTGATGGCCGAGACCGACTCGACCAGCGGTTCGCCGGCCAGCGCACCGGCCTGGCGCAGGTGCTCCACGGCGTCGGCCAGCGCGACGTACGCGCCCGTGATGGCCGCCGTGCGCGTGCCGCCGTCGGCCTGCAGGACGTCGCAGTCGATGGTGATGGTGTTCTCGCCGAGCGCCTTGTAGTCGATCGCCATCCGCAGCGAGCGGCCCACGAGGCGCGAGATCTCGTGGGTGCGGCCACCGATCCGACCCTTGACCGACTCGCGGGCCGAGCGGTCGTGCGTGGCCTGCGGCAGCATCGCGTACTCGGCGGTGACCCAGCCCAGGCCCGACCCCTTGCGCCAGCGCGGGACACCCTCGGAGGCGCTCGCGGCACACAGCACCTTGGTCTTGCCGAACTCGATCAGGCAGGAGCCCTGCGCGTGATCGAGCCAGTTGCGGGTGATGGTGACGGGCCGGAGCTGGTCGACGGCACGGCCGTCTTCGCGAGAAGTCATGACCACGAGCCTATCGGGGCGCTCAGACCTCGTACGTGGCGTCCGCGGTGACCAGGTCGAAGGAGCCGCCCCAGGTGGTGAGGACGTCGGCCTCGACGTCGGCGCGAGCCGTCCACGCGGGAATGTGGGTGACCAGCAACCGCCCCACGCCGGCTCGGGTCGCGATGCCGCCGGCCTCGGCCCCCGTGAGGTGCAGGTGGGGCGGATTGCTGCGAGATTCCAGGAACGACGCCTCGCACAGGAAGAGGTCAGCACCCGAGGCGAGATCCACCAGAGCCTCGGTGGGGCCCGTGTCGCCGGAGTAGGCCAGCACGCCGTCTGCGCACGAGATGCGCATTCCGTACGCCTCGACGGGGTGGTCGACCAGCGCCGCCGTGATCGTGAACGGTCCGAGCGTCGTGGTGGCACCGTCGGCCCAGGGCTGGAAGTCGAACTGCTCGGTCATCGCCTCGCCGTCGTCGCTGCCGTAGGCGGTGGCGAGGAACTGGCCGGCGCCCGCGGGGGCGAGCACGGGGATGGCCGGGTAGGCGCCGTCCGGGTGGTACTTGCTCACCACGAACAGCCCGGACATGTCGAAGCAGTGGTCGGCGTGCAGGTGCGACAGCAAGATCGCGTCGATGTCCCGCGGGTCGATGTGCCGTTGCAGCGCGCCGAAGGAACCGCTGCCCAGATCGAGCAGGATCCGGTAGGTGCGACCCTCGAACGGCGCCTCGAGCAGATAGCAGCTGGCCGGCGACGTCGGGCCCGGGAAGGACCCGGAGCAGCCGATGACGGTGAGCTTCATGACGCGACCCCCACCCATCTGGAGAACTGCTCGACCCGATCGACCTCGGGACCGAGGAAGCGCCGGCCGAGCTCGCGGAACTCCTCGGGCCGGCCGGTGGTGAGGAACTGGTGGGTCGGCTCGGCCAGATCCACGTCTCGCTCGAGACCGTCGCGCACCAGCAGCCGGTAGACGTCCTTCGCCGTCTCCTCGGCGCTCGAGACGAGCGTGACGTCATCGCCCATGACCAGAGCGAGGACGCCGGTGAGCAGCGGGTAGTGGGTGCAGCCGAGCACCAGGGTGTCGATGTCGTCGTCGATCAGCGGCCGCAGGTACTCCTCGGCGGCCGACAGCAGCTCCGGCCCGCTCGTGACCCCCTGCTCGACGAAGTCGACGAAGCGGGGGCAGGCCCGGGTGTGCAGCGCGATGCCCGGGTTGGCGGCGAAGGCGTCGTCGTAGGCGCGTGACGTGGCGGTGGCCTCGGTGCAGATGACGCCGATCCGGCCGTTGCGCGTGGCGCCCACGGCACGGCGGGTGGCCGGCACGATGACCTCGACCACGGGCACGGAGTACCGCTCACGCGCGTCACGCAGGACTGCCGCGCTGGCGGAGTTGCACGCGATCACGAGTGCCTTGACCCCTTGACCGACCAGATGGTCCAGGCACTCCAGCGCGTACTCACGCACCTCGGAGATGGGCTTGGGCCCGTACGGCTGGCGAGCGGTGTCGCCCAGGTACAGCACCGGCTCGTGCGGCAGCTGGTCCAGAACGGCGCGCGCCACCGTCAGGCCGCCGAAGCCTGAGTCGAAGATCCCGATGGGTGCGCTGTTCACAGTGTGCAAGCCTACGGGCTACAGCGGCAGCTTCGGCTGCGGCGGGGCGTGAGCCGGATCGACTCCGTCGAACAGGCTGGAGACGGACTCGCCTGCGTGGATGCGGGCGATCGCCTCGGCGAACAGTGGAGCGACCGACCGGATCTTCAGCTCGGGCCAGTCCGCTGGCGGCGGCACGGTGTCGGTGGTGACCACCTCGGTGATCGATGGATGATGGCGCAGCCGCTGGACCGCGTTGCCCGTGAACAATCCGTGGGTGCAGGCCACGGACGCCTCCGAGCAGCCTTCCTCCTCCAGCTTGGCCATCAGCTCGACGATCGAACCGCCGGTGGCGATCTCGTCGTCGAGGACGATGGCCTTCTTGCCGGCCACGTCGCCCACGATGGCGTCGATGACGACCTTGTCGTCGGCCTGACGCTGCTTGCTGCCTGCTGCCACCGGAACGCCGAGCAGTCGCGCGAACAGTGATGCGGTCTTGGCGTTGCCGAGATCGGGCGACACCACGACGGTGTCGCTGAGATCGCGATCGCGGTAGTACGTGGCGAGCTCACCGATCGCGGTGAGGTGATCGACGGGGACGCTGAAGAATCCGTGCACCTGGGGCGCGTGCAGGGTCATGGTGACCACGCGGTCGGCGCCGGCGGTGGTCAGCATGTCGGCGACCAGCTTGCCGCCGATCGAGATGCGCGACGCGTCCTTCTTGTCCGATCGTGCGTAGGCGTAGTGCGGGATGACGACCGTGACCGAGTCGGCGCTGGCGCCGCGGGCCGCGTCGATCATCAGCAGCAGCTCCATCAGGTGGTCCTGCGTGGGCGGCACCAGCGGCTGGATGATGTAGACGTCCTTGCGCCGGCAGTTCGCCAGCAGCTGCACCTGCAGGCAGTCGTTGCTGAACCGCACCGTCTCGGCCGGCGACAGCGGCTGACCCAGCTCGGAGCAGATCTTCTCCGCGAGGGGTCGATGAGCGCTTCCGGAGAACACCACGATCTCGCTCACGCGACGCAGACTATCCGAGGACTCGACCGGCCGCGACAGTCCCCCGGACACAGAACACCGGCGAGGCCCGAAGGCCTCGCCGGTGCTGGTGATCAGTGGGGATGAGTCCCCACGGAACGCTCTAGATCAGAGGGGACGGATGTTCGTCGCCTGCAGGCCCTTCTGGCCCTGCTCCACGTCGAACTCGACCTTCTGGTTCTCGTCGAGCGAGCGGTAGCCGCTCGTCGCGATGGCGGAGAAGTGCGCGAACACGTCCTCGCTGCCGTCGTCCGGGGCGATGAATCCGAAGCCCTTGTCGGCGTTGAACCACTTGACGGTACCTGTAGCCATGATTTCTCCTCTTTGGCGGGGTTAGCCGCCCGCGTGTCTCGCGAGCGACGGTCGCGACACACATCCAACCTGCGAGAAGAACCGGTACCTCGAAAGGGACACGTCGTTCGATCAAACAGCCCAGCGTCGTACAACAACTGACACCAGTGTGACAGATCAACAGCGTCTTCGGCTACCCGGGCCGACACGCTAGGCCCAGAGCTGGCCCTCGAGGGCGTCCTCGGCGTCGTCGAGCGTCCCCTCGTAGGCACCGGTGGACAGGTACTTCCAACCGCCATCGCAGACGATGAAGCAGATGTCGGCGCTCTCGCCGGCCTCGACGCACTTGGTCGCCTGGGCCAGTGCGGCGTGCAGGATCGCGCCGGTGGAGATGCCGGCGAAGATCCCTTCGGCGTCGATCAGCTCCCGCACCCGGCGCACCGCGTCGCGGGGTCCGACCGAGAAGCGCGAGTCGATCAGCGACGCGTCGTAGAGCTCGGGGACGAAGCCCTCGTCGAGAGTCCGCAACCCGTAGACGAGCTCGCCG
>JBBSKV010000164.1:0-4217 GCA_038255955.1 Propionibacteriales bacterium | reverse complement strand
TTGAGCCACTGCACGAGCAACGTGGCCTGGGTGGACTTGCCGCCCCCCTCGCCGCCCTCGAGGGCGATGAAGACCCCGGTGTTGGTGAAGAGCGGCTGCATGAGGTGAGCCTAGTCGGCGACCCCGACTGGCTCACGCTCGGTGAGTTTCAGCCCGACCACCGGCAGCGCCGAGTGGCGCAAAGTGTCCATCCAGTGGCGCAGTTTGGTCGTCCCGGAGGCCTTCAGCCGACCATTTTGCGCCACTCGCGGGGGTGCTTGCTGGGTCAGGAGGAGGCGGTCTTCTTGGCGGCGGTCTTCTTCTTCGCTGCCGTCTTCTTGGCCGGCGCCTTCTTCTTGGTGGTCTTCTTCGCCGTCTTCTTGGCGGTCTTTTTGCCGCCCTTCTTGGCCGGACCCTTGGCGCGACGCTCGGCCAGCAGCTCGAAGGCGCGCTCGGGGGTCAGCGTCTCGAGGCTGTCGTCCTTGCGCAGCGTGGCGTTGTACTCACCGTCGGTGACGTACATGCCGAACCGGCCGTCCTTGGCCACGACCGGAGAGCCGCTGACCGGGTCGTCGCCGAGCTCCTTGAGCGGGGCGGCAGCGGCCCGGCGGCCGTAGGTCTTGGGCTGGCTGTAGATCTCGAGGGCGCGCTCCTGGGTGATGGTGAACAGCTCCTCCTCCTTCTCCAGCGAGCGTGAGTCGGTGCCCTTCTTCAGGTAGGGGCCGTAGCGGCCGTTCTGAGCCGTGATCTCGACGCCCTCGGCGTCGACGCCGACGACCCGCGGCAACGTCAGCAGCTGCACGGCTTCGTCGAGGGTGACCAGGTCCAGGGACATCGTCTGGAACAGGCTCGCGGTGCGCGGCTTGTCGGCCTTCTTGGCACCTTCGGGCAGGGCCTCGGTCACGAACGGGCCGTACCGACCGTTGCGGACGGTGACGAGCAGCCCGGTCTCAGGATGCAGACCCAGCTCCTTCTCCATGCCGGCCGGGTTGGCGAGCAGCTCCTTGGCCTTGTCCAGGGTCAGCTCGTCCGGCGGCAGGTCTTCGGGGACGTTGCCACGGGTGGGCACGCGCTTGCCCTCGTCGTCCTCGGAGAACGGCGGTCCCTCGACATAGGGGCCATAGCGACCCACGCGCACGTCGATGTCCTCGCCGAGCGGGAAGGTGGCCAGACCGCGGGCGTCGATGTCGGGCAGATTCTCGACCAGGTACTTCAGGCCGGTGTTGCCCTCGCCCTCGCCGGCCCAGAACTGCTGCAGCACGTTGATGCGGTCCTCGCGGCCGCCCGCCACCTCGTCGAGCACGTCCTCGAGCTCGGCGGTGAACGAGTACTCGATCAGCCGGCCGAAGTGCTGCTCGAGCAGGCGGATGACGCTGAACGCGATCCACGCGGGCACCAGCGCGGTGCCCTTCTTGTAGACGTAGCCGCGATTCTGGATGGTGCCGATGATCGAGGCGTAGGTGGACGGGCGACCGATCTCGCGATCCTCCAGCTCCTTGATCAGCGTGGCCTCGTTGAAGCGGGCGCGCGGCTTGGTCTGGTGACCGGCCTGGCCGAGATCGGCGGCGGTGACGGTGGCGCCTTCGACCAGGTTCGGCAGCTTGGTCTGCTTGTCGTCGCCCTCGGTGTCGTCGTCGGTGCTCTCCACGTACGCCTTGAGGAAGCCGTCGAACGTGATGGTGCGGCCCGAGCTGGCGAACTCGACCTTCTCACCGGCCTGGGCCTCGGCACCGATTCGGATCGAGACGCTGTTGCCGCGGGCGTCCTGCATCTGCGAGGCGATCGTGCGCTTCCAGATCAGGTCGTACAGGCGGGCCTCGTCGCCGGAGAGCCCGGCCTGCTGCGGTGTCTTGAACTTCTCGCCAGCGGGGCGAATGGCCTCGTGGGCCTCCTGCGCGTTCTTGACCTTGCCGGTGTAGACGCGCGGCTTCTCGGGCAGGTACTCCTTGCCGTACAGCTCGGTGACCTGCGAGCGCGCGGCCGTGATCGCGGTCTGCGACAGCGTGACCGAGTCAGTACGCATGTAGGTGATCAGGCCGCTCTCGTACAGGCGCTGGGCGACCTGCATGGTGCGGGCGGCGCCGAAGCCGAACTTGCGCGACGCATCCTGCTGCATCGTGGTGGTGCGGAACGGCGCGTACGGCTTGCGGGTGTACGGCTTGGACTCGACCGAGGCAACCGTGAACGGCTGGTCGCGCAGACCATCGGCCAGCGCGCCGGCGGCGATCTCGTCGAGGTGAACGACCTTGTCGTTGGTCAGGTTGCCGGCGTTGTCGAAACTGCTGCCGTTGGCGACACGCTTGCCGTCGACCGTCGCCAGCTTGGCGGGGAACTGGCGCGGGTCGTGGCCGTCGCCGGCGTCGAATGTGGCCTCGAGGTCCCAGTAGGACGCCATCGAGAACGCCATGCGGTCGCGTTCGCGCTCGACCACCAGGCGGGTGGCGACGGACTGCACGCGGCCAGCGGACAACCCGCTCATGACCTTCTTCCACAGGACCGGGCTGACCTCGTAGCCGTACAGGCGATCGAGGATGCGGCGGGTCTCCTGGGCGTCGACGAGGTCCATGTCGACGTCACGCGGGTTCGCCATCGCGTGCAGGATGGCTTCCTTGGTGATCTCGTTGAACACGATGCGCTTGACCGGGACCTTGGGCTTGAGCTCATCGAGCAGGTGCCACGCGATGGCCTCGCCCTCGCGGTCCTCATCTGTTGCCAGGATGAGCTCGTCGGCACTCTTGAGCAGCTTCTTGAGCTTGGTCATCTGGCTCTTCTTCTCGGCCGACACCACGTAGACGGGTTCGAACCCGTCATCGATGTTGACGCCAAGGCGAGCCCACGACTCTCCCTTGAACTCCGCGGGGACCTCGTCGGCCCCACGTGGAAGGTCACGGATGTGCCCCACGGACGCGTCTACGACGTAGCCGTCGCCGAGGTAGCCCGCGATGCTGCGGACCTTGTTCGGCGACTCGACGATCACGAGGCTGGTCAACGGATGACTCCAAGACGATGGATGCAGGGGTGGGACGGGGCATACGCTAACGCCTGCTGTCAAGGCTTCGCTCGGCCCGGGTCCGAACGGCGAGGTGCCGCACCCGACGCGCTTCACCGTTGACGGGACCTGGTGACAGACTCTCCCGGTGGATCTGTCGGGCTACCGAACCCTGTACGGCGACGAGCGCATCCGTCGACTTTTCGTCGCGGCGTTCTTCGCTCGCATGCCCGCCATGGCGGCCCCCCTGGCCTTCACCCTGCACGTGGTGCAGGACCTCGGCGGCTCGTACGTGCAAGCCGGTGCGGTCGCGGCGGCGTCCACCATCGGTGCCGGACTCGGATCGCCGTGGCGTGGCCGCCTGATCGACCGGCTCGGGCTGCGACGGGCCGTCGTGCCCTCGGTCGTCGCCGTGGCCGTGCTCTACCCGTTGGCAGCACTCGCTCCCTACTGGGCGCTGATCCCGCTGGCGTTCATGATGGGCCTGTTCCTGATCCCGATCTTCTCGATCATGCGGCAGGCGCTGAGCGTCATGGTTCCGGTCGACCGGCGCCGGATCGCGTTCTCGGCCGACAGCGTCGTGGCCGAGGCCAGCTTCATCATCGGGCCGGCCGCCGGGGTGCTGCTGGTGACCCAGTTCAGCGCTGCGGTGGCGCTCGCCGCCATCGGGGCGGCCGAGGCCGTCGCCGGCATCTTCCTGCTGCGACTCAACCCGCCCACACGGTCGTCCACCTCGGCCGACACCTCACCCACAACGGCGAAGCAGCCGTGGTTGTCGATCCAGGTGGGATTCCTGTTCCTCATCTCCGGTGGCACGATCATCACCCTCGTCGCCACCGACCTGGGCATCATCGCGGTGCTCGAGGACCTCGACAACACGGCCGCCATCGCCGGGGTCTACGCCTTGTGGGGCGGAGCCTCGTTGCTGGGCGGCGTCATCTACGGCGCGTGGCACCGTTCGTATCGCCCCACCCACCTCCTGCTCGCTCTCGGCCTGACGACCATCCCCGTCGCCTTCGCCTCCAACGTGTGGATGTTGGCGCTGCTGGTCATCCCCACCGGATTCCTGTGCGCTCCCACCCTGACCGCATCGGCGGAATGGATCACCCACCTGACCCCGGAGGAACGACGCGGCGAGGCCATGGGCTGGCACGGCTCCTCGTTCACGGCCGGTGCCGCGATCGGCGCACCCGTCATCGGGCTCTCGATCGACCACGTGGGACCCGGGGCCGGCTTCGCGCTGGGTGGG
>JBBSKV010000163.1:0-4229 GCA_038255955.1 Propionibacteriales bacterium | reverse complement strand
TGACGGGGGAGACGCGGTGGTCGTGCTCAGCGGCCAGGCCGATGTGGAAGTCGGCGCCCAGGGGGGCGGCGATCTCCCGTGCGAAGAAGGTGCCGATCGTGTCGCCGGTGATGCGCCGGACGACCTCGCCGACGAGGTGACCCTGGTTGAGCAGGTGGTACCCCGACGCGGTGCCCGGCTCCCACCATGGCTCCTGGGCGGCCAGCATCGCGGTGGAGACGTCCCAGTCGAACAGGTCGTCCGGAGTCACCGGCTGCTCCCAGCCCGACACTCCCGATGCATGGCTCAGCAGATGGGCGACCGTCGCCGACTCCTTGCCGGCTGCGCCGAACTCGGGCCAGTAGCGGGCGACCGGGGAATGGACGTCGAGCTCTCCACGGTCGACCAGCAGCATGACGGCGAGGTTGGCCATCACCTTGGTGATCGACCACACGGGGACGAGGGTGTTGCGCTCCCACGGCACCTGGCCGTCCAGGTCGGCTGCGCCGTGCCAGATGTCCACGACGACCTCGCCGTCGTGAACCACGCAGATCGACGCGCCGCGGTCAGATCCGTCGGTGACCGAGGCCTCGAGCAGCTGAGCCAGCTCGTCGAAGCGGGGGTCGCACGTGCCGGAGACCGTCATGGCGTCCACGGTAACGCCGAGTTGGGCGGAGCGCCGGACCTCAGCTGCTGAGTGCGTCCGCGAGCTGGGAGGCGACGAGCCCGACCTGCCACCGACGTGCGCCCTGCTCCTCGAGGGCATCCACCACGGATCCCTCGGTGACCGTTCCGTCGCTGGTGGGTGGCTCCCAGGCGAGGTTGCGCACCAGCTGAGGCGTGATCAGGTTCTCGGCTGGCAGGTCGTGCGCCTCGCTCAGCGCGACGATCACCGAGCGGCAGCGGGCCAGACGCTCGGCCGCCTCGGGATTCTTCTCGGCCCACGCGCGGGGTGGTGGTGGGCCGTCGGAGCGCAGACCGGTGGTGGGCAGCTCGGAGTCCGGTAGCGCCAGACCGCGTTCGACCGCGTCGAACCACTCGCTGAGGAACCGGCGGGGGCCCCGATTGCGCATGGCGCGCATCTGCTTGAGATCGGCCAGGGTCTGCGGTGCTGCCATGGCGATCTCGACGAGCGCCGCGTCGGGCATGATGCGGCCCTGCGTGATGTCGCGCGCCTCGGCGATGGTCTGTCGGGTCTGCCACAGCTCGCGCACCAGAGCGAGGGAGCGGCGGCCACGAGCCTTGTGCATGCCCGACGTGCGACGCCAGGGGTCGACGCGCTCAGGAGGTCCGGTGAACGACAGCAGTGCGTCGAACTCCTCGGCAGCCCAGTCCCGCTTGCCGGTGGCGACGAGCTCCTCGTCGATCAGGTTGCGCAGCTCCACCAGCACCTCGACGTCGAGCGCGGCGTAGACCAGCCACGGCTCGGGCAGCGGGCGGGTGGACCAGTCGGCCGCAGAGAACTCCTTGGCCAGGCTGAGGCCGAGGTAGTGCTCCACCAGCGAGGCCAGACCGACGCGCGGGAGATTCAGCAGCCGGCCGGCCAGCTCGGTGTCGAACAGTGCGGTGGGTCGCAGTCCGATCTCGGCCAGGCACGGCAGATCCTGGGTGGCTGCGTGCAGGATCCACTCGGCATCCCCGAACGCGGCGGACAGCTCGCTGTGGTCGTCGAACGCGATGGGGTCGATGAGGTGACTGCCGGATCCCTCGCGGCGCACCTGCAGCAGGTAGGCCCGTTGCGAGTAGCGGTAGCCCGAGGCGCGCTCGGCGTCGAGCGCCAATGGTCCAGATCCCGAAGCGATCTGCTGGCAGGCCTGGCTCAGCGCCGACGGGGTCTCGACCACCGGGGGGAGCGGGTCACGCAGCTTGAGTCGAGGGAGGGCGACCGCGGGCGCCTCGTCAGGTGCCGGGTCGTGGGGAGGGACGGCTGCCGGGGTGTCGGGGTTCAACGGCCACCGCGCCTGCGCTGGAGGGGGACGACTCCAGGGGCGAGCGGGGGCAGTCCGGCGATGGCGCACAGCAGGTTGGACCACGCTGCGGCGTGATTGCCCTTCTCGGTCAGCGGCGTCCAGGACGCACGGACCTCGATCTGCGCGTCCGACCCGTCGTCGGACATCTGTCCGAACGTCTCGGACCGGACGACCGTCACGCTGCCGCTCGCGGCACCGTGGTCGGCGTCGTGGGCCTCGAGCGCCTCGATCAGCCAGCTCCACCCCACGCTCGCGAGGAGCGGATCGGCTGCCATGTCGGCGTCGATGTCAGCCCGGGCGAAGGTGACGCAGCGGAAGGTGCCGCCCCACGCGTCATTGCCGGCCGGGTCGTGCAGCAGGATGAAGCGGCCGGTGCCGAGATCGTCTGGACCGACGCGGACGTCACCGCTGATGGCGTAGGCGTGGGGGGCGATCCGCTGCGGGGCCGGCATGTCGTCGATGACCACCTCGGGACGCATCACCGCGTGCTGGATCTGCCGCACGGCGTCGGTGAACGCCGCGGGGGCCTGATCAGTCTCGATGCGTGCAACCACCCCACGACTGTAGGCGTCCACCGGCATGTCAGTGGTTCGCGACACTCCCTTCCTCCTCGGGGCATCACGGTGTGAACCACCTGAGACAATGACGCCATGAGTCCTGAGGCGTCCGCCAGCCTGTCCTCCAGCGCCTTCCTGACGGCTTGTCGGGGCGAGCGTCCTAGCCACGTCCCGGTCTGGTTCATGCGACAGGCCGGCCGGTCGTTGCCGGAGTACCTGAAGATCCGCGAAGGCACCAACATGCTGGACTCGTGCTTCGAGACCGACATGGTCGTGGAGATCACGATGCAGCCCGTGCGTCGTCATCAGGTCGACGCGGCCATCTTCTTCTCGGACATCGTCGTGCCGCTCAAGGCGATCGGTGTCGATCTGGACATCGTGCCCGGCACCGGTCCCGTGGTGGCCGAGCCGATCCGCTCGGCGGCCCAGCTCGACCAGCTGCGCGACCTGGAGCCGGACGACGTGGCCTCGGTGCTGGCGGCAGTGACGGCCCTGACCGGCGAGCTGGGGTCCACGCCCCTGATCGGCTTCGCCGGCGCACCGTTCACGCTGGCGTCCTACCTCGTCGAAGGTGGTCCGTCCAAGGATCACCGGCTCACCAAGCAGCTGATGTACTCCGACCCCGATCTCTGGCACGACCTGCTGGGGCGCATCGCGCGCATCGCCGGACAGTTCCTGCGCCTGCAGATCGAGGCCGGCGCGTCTGCCGTCCAGCTGTTCGACTCGTGGGCCGGCACCCTGTCCCGCGCCGACTACCTGACCTATGTGCAACCGCACTCGGCCGCGGTGCTGGACTCGGTCAGCGATCTCGGCGTGCCGCGCATCCACTTCGGTGTCGGCACCGGCGAGATCCTGGGCGCCATGTCCGATGCTGGCGCCGACGTCATCGGGGTCGACTGGCGGGTGCCGCTGGACGAGGCGGTCCGTCGTCTCGGCCCGGAAACGGTGGTGCAGGGCAATCTGGACCCGACCATCTTGTTCGCACCGACCGACGTCGTGCACGCTCGGGCCGCCGAGATCATCGCGCAGGGCGCCGCCGCCCGCGGACACATCTTCAACCTCGGCCACGGGGTGCTGCCGGCGACCGACCCGGACACGTTGACCCGGCTGGTCGAGTTCGTGCACGAGCAGCCTGTGCCCGCCGGTTCGTGACATGACCGTCCAGCCGCGCACCGTTGCCGTGATCGGCGGCGGCATCGCCGGGCTCGCGGCAGCGCACGACCTGGCCCTGGCCGGTTGCGCCGTCACGGTGCTGGAGAGCACCGATCGCGTTGGCGGCAAGCTGCGGATGGGCGAGGTCGGCGGCGTGAGCGTCGACCTGGGAGCGGAGTCCGTCCTGGCACGCCGCCCTGAGGGACTGGACCTGGTGCGCGACATCGGGCTGTCCGACGCCATCGAGAACCCGCGCACCACGTCGGCGTCGATCTGGACCCGGGGAGGGCTGCGCACGATGCCGCCCACGGTGATGGGCGTCCCGGCTGACCTCGCCGCCCTGATCTCGTCCGGCATCGTCGCTGCGCCCCCTGATCCCGCCGTCGTGCCGGTGCCCGACCACGACGTCTCGGTTGCGTCCTTCGTGGAGCAGCGGCTGGGCCGTGAGGTCGTCGACCGGCTCATCGAACCCCTGCTGGGCGGCGTCTACGCCGGTCATGCCGATCGGTTGTCGCTGCGCGCCACGGCCCCGCAGGTGGAGGCGCTCGGCGCCGATCTGGTGGCCGGGGCG
>JBBSKV010000162.1:0-4274 GCA_038255955.1 Propionibacteriales bacterium | reverse complement strand
CGGTCCGCACCGTGATCCGGTCGCCATTGACCTCCACGTCGTGGCTCGGCGAGGCCAGCAGGAGGCGCGCGGCGTCGAGGTCGGGGACCACGGCGCTCACGACGCGACCGGTGGCAGAGGCGCGGATCTCGGCGGTGGGGCCGTCGGCCACCACCCGGCCGTCCGCGACCAGCACGATGCGGTCGGCGAAGTCGTCGGCCTCCTCCAGGTAGTGCGTCGCGAACACGACGGTGCGCCCGCGGGCGGCCTCCGCGCGCATCACGGCCCAGAACTCGCGGCGCGCCGCCACGTCCATGCCGGCAGTCGGTTCGTCGAGCACCAGCAGCTGGGGGTCCGCGAGCAGCGCCAGGGCGAAGCGCAGCCGCTGCTGCTGACCGCCCGAGCACTTGCTCACGCGGCGCCCGGCCAGCTCGCTGAGCCCAGCCCTGGCCAGCACGTCCGCGGGATCGTCGTGGTGCTCGCCGTACGTGGCGGCCACGTACTGCACCGTCTCGCCCACCGTCAGATCGGCCAGCAGGCCTCCGGTCTGCAGCACCGCCGAGACCAGGCCCTCCTGCACGGCCGCGCGAGGCGAACGGCCGAGGACGCGCGCCGTGCCGCGGGTGGGCTCGGTCAGGCCGAGCACGATGTCGAGCGTCGTGGTCTTGCCGGCGCCGTTGGGGCCCAGCAGGGCCACCACCTCACCGACCGGGATGGTCAGGTCGATGCGATCGACGGCCACCACCATGGTGGAACGGCCGTCGGCGGCCTTCGTGGGGAACGTGCGACCCAGGTCGGTCAGCTCGACCGCCGGGGCATCGGAGTGGTTCATGCATCCAGTCTGTTGCCGCCGAAGCCTTCGTCCATGCGGCACCTGTCACGACCTGCCCATGACAGGTGTCATGTCCGTGGACCGGGTTAACGTGCAGGAATGGACCAACGCGTCAGTCTGATCACCGTCCCCGTGAGCGACCGCGCCCGGAGCCGGAGCTTCTACGTCGACGGTCTCGGCTGGGACCCCCTCATCGACGTCGAGGACGTGCTGATGTTCCGCGTCGGCGATCGCGTCGTGCTGTCCTTGTGGGACCTCGAGTCGTTCACGGCCGAGGTCGGGGCGCCCCGCACCGGTGCTGGCGTCACCCCCCTGACCATCGCCCACAACGTGGCCTCCGACGCCGCCGTCGACGACGTGCTGCGCACGGCAGGCGACGCCGGAGCCCAGGAGGTGTGGCCGGCACAACGGCGCGAGTGGGGCGGGTACAGCGGCTACTTCGCCGATCCGGACGGCTACCGCTGGGAGGTCGCCCACACCGGCAGCGAGGGGCCACTCGCGTTCCTCGTGCCGGGTCTGCTCACGGCGTCCGACGACGCAACGTGAGCGAGGCGCCCGCCACGGCAGCGAGGATGAAGCCGAGCAGGATCGCCAGGTCGCGCCACATGTCTGCGTTGAGACCCGACGTGGTCAGCGACTGCGTGAAGGCGTCGGTCGCCCAGGTGAGCGGCATGACCGTCGAGAGCCACTCGAGCACCGGGGCCATCCGGTCCCTCGGGACGAACAGGCCGCACAGCAGCAGCTGAGGGATCACGACCGCCGGCATGAACTGCACCGCCTGGAACTCGGTCCGGGCGAACGCCGAGAAGAACAACCCCAGTGCGGTGCCCAGCACCGCGTCGAGCACGGCGAACAGCACCACGGTCCACGGACTCTGCACACCCAGATCCAGCCACCAGATCGCCACCACCGAGCTGACGACCGACTGCACCAGCGCCGCCACGGCGAAGGCCAGGGCGTAGCCGCCGATCAGCTCGCCCCGCTGCAGGGGCGTGGTCATCAGGCGTTCCAACGTGCCCGACGTGCGTTCGCGGACCATCGTCACCGAGGTCACGAGGAACATCACGATGAACGGGAAGATGCCGAGCATCTGGGGGCCGACGCGCTGGAACACCTGCGGGTCCCCGTCGTACACGTAGCGGAACATGATCAGCAGCAGCGCCGGCAGCACCACGATGATCGCCACGCTGCGTCGGTCGTGCGACAGCTGGTGCAGGACCCGGCGGGCCGTGGCGAGCGTGCGGGTCATCACGCCTCCTCGCCCTCGGCGATCACGAGGAACGCCGCCTCGAGGTCGTCAGCTCCGGTGCGAGCCAGCAGGTCTGCCGGCGTGGTCTGGGCCAGCAGCCGGCCGTCCCGCATCAGCAGCACCTCGTCGCAGCGGCTGGCCTCCTCCATCACGTGGCTGGAGATCAGCAGGGTACGACCGTCGGCGGCGAGGTGGGCGAACAGCTGCCACAGATCGCGCCGCAGCACCGGGTCGAGCCCGACGGTCGGTTCATCCAGCAGCAGCACCTGAGGGTCCGCGAGCAGGGCCGCCGCGAGCGACACCCGCGAGCGCTGCCCGCCCGACAAGTCACCGGTGAGGCGCGCGGCGAGGTCGGTGAGGCCGACGTCTACGAGCGCCTGCTCGACGGCCGACGTAGGGGCGCCGTGGAGTGCGGCGAAGTAGTCGAGATTCTGTCGAACGGTCAGATCCGGGTACACCGAGCTGGCCTGGGTCATGTAGGCCACCCGGGCGCGGTTCCGGGGGCTGCCCGCCTCCTCGCCGAGCACGGTGACCTGACCGCTGTCGATCTCCTGGACCCCGGCCAGGGCCCGGATGAGTGTCGTCTTGCCGCATCCACTCGGACCCAGCAGCCCGGTGATGGTTCCGGTGCGCACCGACAGGTCGAGGCCGGGCAGCACCGTCGTGCCGCCTCGCACCACGCGCAGTCCGGCCACCTCGATCGCCGACGTCATCGGGGCACCAGGAACGACTCGTCCAGACGCGCGGCCTGCGGGCAGCCGATGAGCGCCATCGTGCTCGCGAGCTCGTCGACGATCGCCTCGATCACCTGACGAGCACCCGATTCGCCCTCGTCGGCAAGGCCCCAGAGCACCGGCCGACCCACCAGGACCGCGTCGGCGCCGAGCGCCAGCGCGCGGGCCACGTCCCACCCTCGCCGGATGCCACCATCGACCAGGATCGAGGCACGACCGGCCACGGCCTCGACGATCGGCGGGAGCGCGTGGGCCGAGCTGAGCACGGCGTCGAGCTGGCGACCGCCGTGGTTCGAGACGATCACGCCGGCCGCCCCGGCCTCGATGGCGCGGCGGGCGTCCTCGGGACGAAGCACTCCCTTGACGACCACGGGCAGGGCGCCACTGGCCTGGACCAGCTCTGCGATGTCGTCCCAGGTGAGGGAGGGATCGTGCAGCGCGTGGCGCTCCGCCAGGGTGAGCGCCACCCCGTCGGCGGCCGCGACCCGATCCAGCAGCGTCGAGTGACTGGGCACGAACGTCGCCCCACGGTCACGCGTGCCACCCACCGGGAAGTCGACCGTCACGACGAGGGCCTCGAAGCCGCCCTCACGTGCCGCCGCCACGAGATCAGCGGTGACGGTGCGATCACGGAACACGTACAGCTGGAACCACCGACCGGCGGTGCCCATGGCCGTGGCGACGTCGCTCGGGGGAGTGGTGGTCTGCGACGACAGCGTCAGCATCGCGCCCGATGCTGCGGCTGCCTTCGCGAGGGCAACCTCCCCGTCGACGTGCGCGTCGCGCAGGTAGGCCATGGGCGCCACGCCCACCGGATGTGACCACCGTCGGCCAAGCACCGTGACCGAGGTGTCGATCTGGGACACGTCGACCAGCACCCGGGGCGCCAGGCGGTGGGCGGCCCAGGCCTCGACGTTCTCGCGCAGCACCCGCTCCTCACCGGCCCCGCCGGCGAAGTAGTCGTACGTCGCAGCGCCGAGAAGCGCGGCAGCCCGGGTCTCGCGATCGTCGCTCACCTCGCCACCGTATGCCGTCCGGACGCTGCCGTCTGTATGCAACTGGTTGCATAATCAACGTCGCGCCACTACCGTCCTGTTCGTGGCACTCGAGCACGCGATCCTCGTCTCGCTGGCCGAGCGCGCGGCCAGTGGCTACGACCTTGCCCGCCGTTTCGACGCCTCCATCGGCCACTTCTGGCGCGCCAGCCACCAGCAGATCTACAAGGTGCTGGGACGCATGGAGACCGACGGCTGGGTCGCGTCCGAGCTGATTGCACAGGACGGCCGGCCCGACAAGAAGGTCTACGCCATCACGACCGTCGGTCTCGAGGAGCTGACTACCTGGACCTCGAAGGCCACGCCGATCGAGCACCTGCGCAGCGAGTTCGCCGTCAAGCTGCGCGCCCTGCCGTTCGGCGATGCGGCCGCGATCGTCGACGACGTGCGGGTCAGGCGCCGGGCCCACGAAGCGCAGCTGGAGT
>JBBSKV010000161.1:0-4285 GCA_038255955.1 Propionibacteriales bacterium | reverse complement strand
GCCGTCGTGTTGAGTGCCAAGACCATGCGCCAGAGGCTATCGTCCCGGGAGTCGACGCCCCCGGATTAGCGTCCTCCGCAGGTCGTCGGCTATTCTTGAGCGGTTGTCGTCGGGCCCCGGCCCGCGGCACCCATGATTTCCGTTCGTCTCACTTTATGAGGAGTTTGCCGTGGCTGCGGTCTGTGACGTGTGCGGCAAGGGACCTGGCTTCGGCCACAACGTCTCCCACTCGCACCGACGCACCAAGCGTCGTTTTGATCCGAACATCCAGCGCGTCCGCGCTGTCGTCTCGGGAACCCCCAAGCGCCTCAACGTGTGCACCGGCTGCCTCAAGGCCGGCAAGGTGTCACGCTGACGCTGTGACTGCCACGCGCGCAGTTCACGCAGTCGGTGATGATGCACTCGGCGACCTCGACGCTGTCGGGGTCGCCGCTGCCATTGCTGACGGGTCCATCAGCGCCCGCGAGGCCACCGAGGCCGCTGTCGCGCGCATCGAGGCGGTCAACGACCGACTCAATGCGGTTCAGCACCCGGATCTCGATCGGGCGCTCGAGCAGTCCCTGACGCCGGCGCCGGGCATCCTGTCCGGCGTGCCGAGCATCATCAAGGACAACACCAAGGTCGCCGGTCTGCCCACTGACATGGGCTCGCTGGCCATGCGGTCACGACCGGCCACCGCCGACGATCCGTTCACGGCCCAGTTCCGCAGCACCGGCCTGGGGGTGCTCGGCAAGAGCACCATGCCGGAGTTCGGCTTCAACGCCTCCACCGAGTACGCCACGATCGCCCCCACCCGCAACCCGTGGAACACCGGCTACTCCGCCGGCGGATCCTCGGGCGGAGCCGCGGCCCTGGTCGCCTCCGGGGCCCTGCCGATCGCCCACGCCAACGATGGCGGTGGATCCATCCGCATCCCTGCTGCGGCCTGCGGGCTGGTCGGTCTCAAGCCCACGCGCAACCGGGTCGTCCCCGCAGCCGAGTCGGCCAGCCTCCCGGTCGACATCGTGTCCAACGGCGTCGTCACGCGCACCGTTCGCGACACCGCCCACTTCATGGCCGGCACCCAGCGATTCGCACCGGCCCCGGGTCTCAAGCCGCTCGTCTGGTCGAGGGACCGTCGGACCGCCGACTCCGCGTCGGCGTGGTCATGCACTCCGTCACCAACATCGAGACCGATGCGGACGGCCTGCGTGTCGTCACCGACGCGGTCGACCTGCTCTCGTCGCTCGGCCACCACGTCACCGAGGTGCCCCTGCCGGTCGATGAGAAGTTCATGGAGGCGTTCAAGCACTACTGGGCGATGCTGGCGTTCAGCACCCACCACTTCGGCAAGCGCGTCATGCACAGTCCCGACTTTGACAAGTCGCTGACCGACGGGCTCACCCAGGGTCTGGCGCGGTCGTTCGTGAAGAAGGCTTGGCGGCTGCCCCTGACGGTCCGCACCCTGAAGCAGTCCGAGCGCAGGTACCGCGATGCCTTCGCGGACGTCGACGTCATCGTGTCGCCCACCCTCGGATTCGTCACCCCGCCGCTGGGCTTCCTCAATCCCGCTGCGGGATTCCAGGAGCACTTCGACCGACTGATCCAGTACGCAGCCTTCACCCCGCTCAACAACGCGTCGGGTGGGCCGGCGATCTCCTTGCCGCTGGGCACCAGCACGGCCGGCATGCCGGTCGGCGTGCACGTCTCGGCCGCCCACGGCGACGAGCAGACCCTGCTCGAGCTGGCCTACGAGCTCGAGGCCGCGCAGCCCTTCCGCACCATTTGGCGCTGAGGCCGAGCTCGCTCAGCGAGCGAGCGCCGAAGTGCGCCAGCGCAGCGTGACCGTTCCGCGGCGCAGCCGCCCGACTGGGAGGCGTGGTGAGATCGAGTGCTCGCGCGAGCCGTTCGCGGCGGATCGCCTCGGTCGCTCGTTCCTCGCTCCCTCACGGTCGGCCGCAGGCGGCCTTCCTGGCGAGCGCAGCATTCGCCTCGCCCGCAGAGCGGGCTCGGTCTCAGCTCAGCGGTAGTGCTGGTGGCCGGAGGGCCCGTCGAACTCTGCACCCGCGACGGTGACGCCTGACCCTGCGTGGACGGACCCCACGATCGTCCAGTTGTTCGGGACCGCCACCGAGGGCGGGAACGTGGCCACCAGGCCGTAGTCGTCACCACCGGTCAGCACGAAGGTGAGCGGGTCGATCTGCAGCGCTTCGGCGACCGTCAGCACGGCCTCGGCGATCGTGAAGGCCTTGGGGTCGATGTCGATGCCGACGCCGCTGGCCTCGGCGACGTGGCCCAGATCGGCCAACAGCCCGTCGCTGACATCGGTCATGGCGGTGGCGCCCACCGAGGCCGCCTGCGGTCCGGCCCGGTACGGCGGCTCCGGGACGCGATGCGCCTCGACAGCAGCCTTGGGCGAGCGGAAGCCCCGGCTGAGGGCTGCGAATCCGGCGCCGGCCAGGCCCGTCCGTCCCACGACGGCGACCAGGTCGCCGGGCTGGGCGCCATCGCGACGCACGACCCGGTCGGCCGTTCCGATGGCGGTGACGGCGATGACGATCGCGTCGCTGGAGGTGACGTCTCCACCCACGACGTGCGCGCCCAGGCGCGACGCCTCCAGCTCGAATCCGCGCACCATCTCCACGGCCCACTCGATCGGCAGATCGGCCGGTGCGCCGAAACCGATCGTCAGCGCGGTGGCGGTTCCGCCCATCGCGTTGATGTCGGACAGGTTGCAGGCGGCGGCCTTGGCACCGATCTCGTTGGCGCTGGACCAGTCGCGCCGAAAGTGTCGACCCTCGATCAGCAGATCGGTCGAGATCAGGGTGCCGGCAGAGCCGGTGTCCACGAGCGCCGCATCGTCGCCCGGACCGATCAAGACCTGCGGACCGGTGCCCAGCTGGCGCACCACGGCGTCGATGAGACCGAACTCGCCGATCTCGCCGATGGTGGACGGGGTCGAGGAGCGGGAGATCATGATGCCCATTGTCGCGCAGACGTCTCTCGGATTCAGGACGCCACATCGGGTAGGTTGTGCCGAGCCGCCGATGCGACGGCACGACCAAGGAGGCGACATGTCCGTACAGGCATACATCCTGGTTCAGACCGAGGTGGGCAAGTCCGCGGAGGTCTGTCGCGCCATTGGCCAGGTCGAGGGCGTCACGGTCGCCGAGGACGTCACGGGACCGTACGACGTCATCGCCCGCGCCGAGGGCCCGTCGGTCGACATGCTCGGCACGCTGGTTGTCTCGCGCATCCAGAGCATCCCCGGGATCACGCGCACGTTGACGTGTCCCATCGTCCGCATCTGACGTGCGTCGAGTCGCTGGCGGAGCGCTGACCGCTGCCCTCCTGCTCCTGAGCGGATGTGGCGGGGGTCTGTACGACTTCGCCACGGCCCCGGGCACCTCGGAATCCTGTCGTTCGTTGGTCTCGTCGCTGCCGACGACGGTCGCCGACCAGCAGTCGACGCCGGTGGACAGTCCGCGGGTCGCCGCCTGGGGAGATCCGCGCATCGTGCTGCGCTGCGGCGTCCAGCCACCTGCTGAGCTGGAACCCACCTCACGCTGCGACGACGTGGACGGCATCGGCTGGTTCACCCAGAAGCGCGACGGCGGAGGTCGCCTGTTCACCACGATCGGACGCGATCCGGACGTCAGCGTCGAGGTGCCGGCCGACTACCAACCGGCAGGGACCGCGCTGATCGACGTCGCCGACACGATCAGGACGGGCTCGACCGCCGTCGACCCCTGCGTGTGAGCCTCGTATCAGCGCAGACCGGTGTCACGCTGCAGCGCTAGCGCGATCAGCCGTTCGACCAGATCGGCGTAGGACACGCCTGAGGCCTCCCACAGCCGCGGGAACATCGAGAACGGCGTGAACCCGGGCATCGTGTTGATCTCGTTGATGACCAGACCGTCGTCGGTCAGGAAGAAGTCGACCCGGGCCAGACCCTCGGCGCCGATCGACTCGAAGGCCTGGATCGCGTAGCTGCGGATGCGCTCGGAATCGGTCTGGGAGATGTCGGCCGGGATCACGTTGGTGCTGGATCCGTCGAGGTACTTGGCCTCGAAGTCGTAGAACTCGTGCTCGGTGCTGGCATCGACCGTGATCTCGCCGACGACGCTGGCGATCGGGATGCCGTCCGGGCCCTGCATGACCCCGCACTCGACCTCCCGCTTGTTGCGGGCCGCGGCCTCGACGATGACCTTGGGGTCGAACTCGCGGGCCGCGCGCACCGCGGCGTCGAGCTGGTCCCACGACTCGACCATCACGACTCCCGAGCTGGAGCCGGCTCGTGCCGGCT